>CAJGDU010000096.1 GCA_904502175.1 Clostridiaceae bacterium | reverse complement strand
GGGGCGAACGGCCCCGGCTGCTGCTCCACAGCTGCTGCGGTCCCTGTTCCAGCTATGTGCTGGACTACCTGGTCGACCGGTTCGACATCACAGTCCTTTACTACAACCCGTGCATCGCTCCCGCGGAGGAATACGAGCACCGGAAACGTGTTCAGAAGGGTCTCATCGAGGCCATGAACGCCCGGGGGAAGCACATCCGGTTTACGGACCTTCCGTACGACCACCAGTCGTTCCTCGACGCGGTGGCCGGCCACGAGGAGGACCCCGAAGGCGGCGCCCGCTGCGGCCTCTGTTTTGAACAGCGGCTCCGGAAAGCGGCCGAGACCGCCCGGGACGGCGGCTACGACTGGTTCTGCACCACGCTGACCGTCAGCCCCCACAAAAACGCCGAGGTGCTCAACCGGCTCGGAACGGAGCTGGGGGAGGCCGTGGGCGTCCCGTTCCTGCCCTCCGACTTCAAGAAGCGGAACGGCTATCAAAAATCCATCGAACTCTCGAGAGAGTATTCCCTCTACCGCCAAAACTACTGCGGCTGCGAATTCTCCTCCCGCCCGGAGGAGACCGAACAGGGAAAGGGAGGTTTCCATGAAATCGAAAAGCAGAGCGGATGAATTCCGTAAAATGATCATGTTCACCCTGAGTATCTTAATTCTGCTGTCTCTGACGGTGGCCTTCGGATACACCTGGGTGCACCACATCAACGTCGGCATCATCTGGGCCTTTTTCCGCCGGGGGAACTATCTCATTTTCACCCTGTACTTCGTGCTCCAGTATGTTCTGTCGAGGATCTACGGTGCTCTGAAGATCGACCTCTACCGGGTCTCCGACATCGTCTACTCCCAGGGCATCACGACCCTGCTGGTCGACGCCATCATGTATGCCATCATGAGCCTGGTGGCCCGGAAAATGGTGGCCGTGGCCCCGGTCCTCATCCTGTTCCTCGTGCAGATGGGCATCATCCTCATCTGGGCGTACCTCGCGGCCTTCGTCTACCGCAAACTGTACCCGCCGTACCGGCTGGTCATCGTCTACAGTTACCACTCCGCCACGAGCCTCGTGCGGAAGATGTCCGCCCGGGACGACCGGTTCATCATCTGTGAAGCGGTCAACATCGACGAGGGGTACGACTACATCAAACAGCGCATCAACGAGTACGACGGCGCTATCATCTGCGATATCCCCGGCTCCCTCCGGAACGATATCCTGAAGTACTGCTACGACAACGGCAAGCGCACCTATGTCACGCCGAAGGTCTCCGACATCATCATCCGCTCCGGCGAGAACCTCCACGTCTTCGACACGCCGCTGCTCCTGTGCCGCAACTCCGGCCTCACCTTTGAGCAGAAGGTGCTCAAGCGCATCGTGGACGTCTTCCTGAGCGTCCTGGCCCTCGTCCTCACGAGCCCCTTCATGCTCCTGACGGCCATCCTCATCAAGGCCCACGACCACGGACCGGTCTTCTACAAACAGGCCCGGGTCACGCAGGACGGCAAGGTCTTCGACATCATCAAGTTCCGCTCCATGATCCCGAACGCGGAGGCGGACGGCAAGTCCCGTCCGGCGGTCTCCGACGACGAGCGCATCACCCCGGTCGGCCGGGTCATCCGGGCCATCCGGTTCGATGAAATGCCCCAGATCTTCAATATCCTGAAGGGCGATATGTCCATCGTCGGCCCCCGTCCCGAGCGGGTGGAGCACGTCGAGAAGTACACGGCGGAGTTCCCGGAGTTCGCGTATCGCCTGAAGGTCAAGGCAGGCCTCACCGGCTACGCTCAGGTCTACGGCAAGTACAACACGACCGCCTACGACAAGCTGAAGCTCGACCTCTTCTACATCGAGAACTACAGCCTGCGGACGGACCTTCGGCTCATCTTCATGACCATCAAAGTCCTGTTCATGAAGGAGAGCACCGAGGGCTTCGACAAGCAGGACGACAGTGCCGCCAGCGGGGCACCCCAGAGTTAAACAAAGAAAAACCGGACCGAGCGGTCCGGTTTTTTTTATTGTCTATTTTACGCTTCGATGAGGGCCTTGGTTTCGCGGGCGATCATCAGTTCTTCGTTGGTGGGGATCATGAAGATGGCGGCCTTGGAGCCTTCGGCGTCGAGGCGGACTTCCTTGCCGCGGACACCGTCGTTCTTTGCGTAGTCCATCTTGATGCCCATGAACTCGAGCTCGCGGCAGATGCCTTCGCGGACGTTGCAGCCGTTCTCGCCGATGCCGGCGGTGAAGACCAGCGCGTCCAGGCCCTGCAGGGCGACGATGTAAGAAGCGATGAGCTTCGGCACCTGATAGTAGAAGATGTCGAGGGCCAGCTGTGCCCGGTCGTTGCCCTCTTCGGCGGCAATTTCCACGTCTCTCATGTCGGAGGAGACGCCGGAGACACCGAGGAACCCGGCCTGCTTGTTCATCATGTTGGTGGTCTGCTTGGCGGTCAGGTCGTCTTTCTCCTGGAGATAGGTGACGACGGAGGGGTCGATGGCGCCGCAGCGGGAACCCATGATGAAGCCGTCCAGCGGGGTCAGACCCATGGAGGTGTCGATGACCTTGCCGTCCTTGATGGCGGTGATGGAGGAGCCGTTGCCGAGGTGGCAGATGATGACCTTCTTGAACTCGGGGTGCAGCTCGGCCAGCCGGTTGGAAACGTAGTTGTGGGAGATGCCGTGGAACCCGTAGCGGCGGACGCCGAACTCCTCATAATAGCGGTATGGGATGGCGTACATGAACGCTTTCGGCGGCATGGTGGTGTGGAAGGCGTTGTCGAAGACGACGACGTGGGGCGTGTCCGGGCTGAAGGACTTCTTGGCGGCCCGGATGCCGTCGAGGTTCGGACCGTTGTGCAGGGGCGCGAGGTCGATGAGCTCTTCGATCTTGTCCTCGACTTCCTTCGTGACGATATGGGACTCGGCGAAGTACATACCGCCCTGGACGATGCGGTGTCCGATGGCGGAGATCTCGTTCAGGGAGTCGATGACTTTGGTGTCGCCGGAGGTCAGAAGCTTCTTGACCTCGTTGAAGGCCGCGGTGTGGTTCGGCAGAACGATGTTCACGTCCACTTTCGCGCCGGAGTTGGTCTCGGCTTTGATGTGACCGTCAATGGCGATGCGCTCGCAGAGGCCCTTCGCGACGACTTCTTCATTGGACATATCGATGAGCTGATACTTCAGAGAAGAGCTGCCGCTGTTGATGACTAGTATTTTCATAAAAGATGCTCCTTTACAGGTTCGGGGTCGTCTTCCGACGGATATGGGCATTATTATAAAACAATTTGCCGTATTTTTCCACGTTTAATATAATAGAATCGTAAAAAACTCTTTCCAAAGAAGGTGCAGGCATGAAGACTTGCGGCATCATCGCCGAATACAATCCGTTCCACAACGGCCACAAAGCGCTGGTGGACCACTGCCGGGAGACGGGCGCCACCCATGTGGTCGCCGTCATGAGCGGCAACTTCGTCCAGCGGGGCAGCGTCGCCATCATGGACAAGCGGGCCCGCGCCGCCGCGGCGCTGCGGGGCGGGGTGGACCTGGTCCTCGAACTGCCGGTGCCCTTCGCCGTGGCCACGGCGGAGGTGTTTGCCCGGGGCGGCGTCGAAGTTCTGGAGGCCCTCGGCTGCGTGGACGCCCTCTGCTTCGGCGCGGAGAGCGACTCCCTCGAACAACTGGAAGCCGCGGCAAAGGCGGTCACCGACCCGAAGGTCGATGAACTGCTCCGGCAGGAGCTCGCCGGCGGCGTCAGCTATCCGACGGCCAGAGGCTTTGCGGTCCGCTCCGTCTACGGAGACGACGCGGCCGACATCCTCGAGGGGCCGAACAACATCCTCGCCGTCGAATACCTCAAGGAACTGCATCGCCGGAACAGCACCATGGCGGTGGAACCCATGAAGCGGGTGGGGAACACGCACGACGCCCTGACGGCCACCGACGAGTTCGCCAGCGCCTCCATGCTCCGCATCCTCATGGAACGGGGCGATGAACGCGCCTTCGAATACATGCCGGAGACCACCGAAATCGAATTCAAACGCATGGTCTCGGTCGGCCGTGCGCCGGTCCGGGTCGAAGAGAGCGAGCGGGCCATCCTGTCCCGCCTGCGCATGCTGCGGGTGGAGGACATCCGCAAGGCGCCCGACGTCTCGGAAGGTCTGGAGAACCGCATCTTCAACGCCATCCAGAGCGCCACGTCGCTGGAAGAGCTCTACGACATCGTCAAGACGAAGCGGTACACGCATTCCCGCATCCGGCGCATCGTCACCGCGCTGTACCTCGGCATCCTGCCGGAGGACCGGGACGCGGTGCCGTACCTGCGGGTCCTCGGGTTCAACGACCGGGGGCTGGAAGTGCTGAAGACCGCGAAGGAGACGGCTTCTTTACCCATCATCACCAAACCGGCCGCCATCGAAAAACTCGATGAAAAGGCCCGGCACACCTTCGAACTGGAATGCCGGGCGACGAATCTGTACAATCTTGCCACCCCCAGGGTGCTGCCCTGCGGGACCGAATACTCGGATGAGATCGTCATGCTTTGATATTTTACTCTGACAGCAGGGTGCCGACACAGGCATCCTGCTCTTTTTCGACCCCGTCGATCCGGACCGTGACGAGTTCGTTCTGACGGTCCCGGTCCGAGGGGAACCGGACCGGCGTGTAGTTGGCGGTGTGGCCGGTGACCATGCCGTCCTCGAAGGTCTCGCAGAGGACTTCGAGGTCCCGTCCGACCTGGCGTTCGAGGAACGCGGTCCGCAGTTCCTCGCCGAGGGCGATCATGCGGCGGGCCCGCTCTTTTTTGACGGCCTTCGGCACCTGCGGCTGCATTTCGGCGGCCGGTGTGCCGGCGCGCGGGGAGAAGGGGAAGACGTGGATCTTTTCGAAACCGATCTCCTTCGCGAAGGACAGGGACTCCTCGAACTCCTCTTCGGTCTCGAAGGGGAAGCCCGTCATGATGTCCGTGGTGATGGTGCCGTCGGGGAAGGTGGCTCTCAGCTGCGCGCAGAGGGCCTTGTAAGCCTTCGTGTCGTAGTTGCGGTACATGCGCCGAAGGACGCTGTCGGAACCGCTCTGCAGGGAGATGTGGAACTGGGGACAGAAGTTCGGGAACGAGGCCAGTTTCTCGATGGACGCGGCACTGATGTTGTCGAACTCCAGCGAGCCGATGCGGACCCGGTCGAAGCCCATGTTGCAGGCGAGCTCGATGGGGTCGGTGAAGGTCTTGCCGATGTCCGGGCCGTAACAGCAGAAGTTGATGCCGACCAGGACCACT
>CAJGDU010000095.1 GCA_904502175.1 Clostridiaceae bacterium | reverse complement strand
CGGCCTCATCGCCCCCTTCATGGGCGAGAAGCTGAGAGGCGAAGCGGACTACCGCATCATCGCGGTGGAACCGGCCTCCTGCCCGTCCTTCACCCGCGGCCAGTTCGCCTATGACTTCGCCGACACCGGTAAAGTCTGCCCCCTGGCTAAGATGTACACCCTGGGCTCCGGCTTCATCCCGAGCGCCAACCACGCGGGCGGCCTCCGGTATCACGGCATGAGCCCCATCCTGTCCCAGCTCTATCATGACGGTTATATGGAAGCGGTCGCCGTGGAGCAGACCGACGTCTTCGAGGCAGCCGAGCTCTTTGCCCGCTGCGAAGGCATCCTGCCCGCTCCCGAGTCCTCCCACGCCATCCGCGCCGCCATCGACGAAGCGCAGAAGTGCACGGAGACCGGCGAAGAGAAGACCATCGTCTTCGGTCTCACCGGCACCGGTTACTTCGACCTGGTCGCCTATCAGCAGTTCAACGACGGTGTCATGAACGACTACATCCCCACCGACGAAGAACTCGCCGAGTACGCAAAGACCCTTCCTCCGCAGCCGGCGGAATAAAAAACGGCGTTTCCCCTTCCTAATACAAAAGTGTTGCGAGCCCCGGAAAAAACCGGGGCTCGCTTCTTTACAAAAGGAGGATTCATACGGTAAAATATTTGGGTTAATGTATGTAGCTTTATTTTCAGCCAGGAACGGAGAAATGTTATGACGAAAATCGGATTCGACAATGAAAAATACCTGAAAATGCAGTCCCAGCACATCAAGGAGCGCATCGAGAGCACCGGCGGAAAACTCTATCTGGAGTTCGGCGGAAAGATCTTCGATGACTACCATGCCATGCGGGTGCTGCCGGGCTTTGAAGCGGACAGTAAGCTCCGCATGCTGGCACAGCTGAAAGACGACGCGGAAGTCGTCATGGTCATCAACGCCGGCGACATCGAAAAGAACAAGAAACGGGGCGACCTCGGCATCACCTACGACATGGACGCCCTGCGCCTCATCGACGCGTACCGGTCCTACGGCCTGAACGTGTCCTCTGTGGTCCTCACCCGCTTTACCGGACAGGACAAGGCCGTCGCCTATCAGAAACGGCTCGAGTCCCTCGGTATGAAGGTGTATCGCCACTACCCCATTGCCGGCTATCCGAGCAACGTGCCCCTCATCCTCTCCGACGAAGGCTATGGCAAGAACGAATACATCGAGACGAAGAAGTCTCTGGTGGTCGTCACGGCTCCCGGCCCCGGCAGCGGAAAGATGGCCGTCTGTCTCTCCCAGCTCTATCAGGAGCACCAGAGAGGCGTGAACGCCGGTTACGCGAAGTTCGAGACCTTCCCCATCTGGAACCTGCCGCTGAAGCACCCCGTGAACCTCGCCTACGAGGCCGCCACCGCGGACCTCGCGGACGTCAACATGATCGACCCCTTCCACCTGGAAGCCTACGGCAAGACCGCCGTCAACTATAACCGGGACGTGGAGATCTTCCCCGTCCTGAACGGCATCTATAAACGCATTTACGGCGAAAGCCCGTACAAGTCCCCCACGGACATGGGCGTCAACATGGCGGGCTTCTGCATCTTCGATGACGAGGCCGTCTCCGAAGCCTCCAAACAGGAGATCATCCGCCGGTACTACGCCGCGAAGAGCGACGAGCGCC
Organism: Clostridiaceae bacterium; assembly: GCA_904502175.1. Classification (GTDB taxonomy): domain Bacteria; phylum Bacillota; class Clostridia; order Oscillospirales; family Acutalibacteraceae; genus RUG420. Next base: position 3,643 of record CAJGDU010000095.1, on the reverse strand, counting down.
GGGGCAACGGCACGGAGGAAGCCGCCGAGAAGATCGAACTGCTCATGGAGCAGTGTGACATAGGTCCGGAAGACCGGCCCGTTGTCGCCGCCGCCAACACGGTCTCGGAGCTGACCGGAGGCGTGGCCGCCGCCATCGAACTCGCGGACGGCACCATCATCACCGGTAAGACCACCTCGCTCCTCGGCGCCACCTCCGCCATGCTGCTGAACGCGCTGAAGCACCTGGCCGGCATCCCCGATGAAGTCGACCTTCTGACCGCCGAGATCATCGAGCCCATCCAGCAGCTCAAAGTAGAGCACTTCGGCGACCACAACCCGCGCATGCATGTCGATGAGATCCTCATCGCCCTCACCATCATCGCGCGGACCGATGAGAGCGCCAAGAAGGCACTCGACCAGCTCGACCAGCTCATCGGCTGCGAGTTCCACTCCTCGGTCATCCTGTCCTCCGTGGACGAACGCATCCTCAAGCAGCTGGGCGTCAACTACACCTGCGAGCCCACCTACGAAAAGAGAAAGCTGTTCCACAGCTGAAACCAAAAAAGAAGCCCGGACCAAAACGGTCCGGGCTTTTCGATCGTGTGGATGGTCAGGCTTTGTGTTCGTAGTGATCGTGGTGCTCGTGGAGCTTCTCGATGGCCTCTTCCGCCATTTCCGCTTCCTTGTCCTCGCGCTCGAGGATGGGACGGAAGATGATGTGGATGATGAGGGCGAAGATGCCGGCCGCTACACTGAACAGCGCGCCCATTTTGGCGGCGCCCTGGATGGAGAGGTCGGTATAGGCCGACTGGGTGACGAACAGGGCAACGGTCAGGCCGATGCCGCCGACGATGCCGGCGAGGATGACGTCCAGGTTGGACATGCCCTTCGGCAGGCCGAACTTGAAGCCGTGGCCGAAGACGAAGGTGAACAGCGAGATGCCGAGCATCTTGCCGACGATGAGCGAGATCATGATGAGGAACGTGAGCGTGCTCATGACCGAGAACCGGACGCCCGCCATGGCGAAGCCGAAGAAAAACAGGCCGTAGTCCACAATGGGGCTGACGTTGTGTTCAAACTTCGTGAGCGTCGTCTCTTTGCCGAACTTCTCGAGGGCTTCGAACTCCTTCTTGTTGTTCGGAAGGAACGGGACGACGAAGACCAGGGACAGAGCCGGCGAAACGCCTGTGAAGAACAGGCCGAGCCAGCACAGGATGCCGCCGCCGAGGATGTACGGCCAGTAGGTCTTGACCTTGAGCTTCCGCAGCGCAAAGGCCACCAGCATGCCGGCGAGGACCAGCAGCAGGAAGATGGGCTGGATGGCTTTGCCGGGCGTCGGATAGAAGACCGCGATGATGACGAGGCCGATGGCGTCGTCCGCCACCGCGAGCAGCAGCAGGAAGCTGACCGCCGGATGGTCTTTACCGAACACCAGCTTGGCGAACAGCCAGGCCAGCGCGATGTCCGTCGCGGTACAGATGCCCCAGCCGTTGGCCCAGTCCGGATGCCCGAAGAAATGGTTCAGGAGCAGGAACAGGCCCGCGGGTCCGAGGACGCCGCCGAGAGTGGCCATGAGGGGCGTGACCGCCTTCTTCATGGGGTTCAGCGCGCCGCCGGGCGACAGGGCGTGGACGATCTCGATGCCGGCCGTACCGAAGAAGAGCACCATGAAGACGTTCTCAACGAACCAGGCAAAGGTGAATTTGCCGAAAATGAGATATTCTTCAATGTAGTACTCATACCAGTGCGGCGCCACATTGGCCACCAGAAGGGCCGTCAGGACACCGAGGATGAGGGGCAGTGAATAGGCACGGATGATGTTGTTGGAAACATGGCTCAGCGTGCTTTGGTTTTTGGTTTCGCTCACAGTGATCACCCCGATTTCGCTAGATAAATATATCTTAAAGTGTAATTGATTATTTTACAAGGGGTGTCCGTTGATTTTCCATCTGTCCCCTCTTTTTGTTCAAAAATTGTGCCTTTTCAAAGTACCACGTGGGCGATATACTATACTCTGTCATTTCACTTTGAAGGAGACCATCATGAAACGCGTACTGACCATCCAGGACATCTCCGGTGTCGGAAAATGTTCCCTGACCGAGGCCCTGCCCATCATCTCCGCCGCCGGCGTGGAGTGTGCGGTCCTCCCCACCACGGTCCTCTCCACCCACACCGCCTTTGAGGGCTTCACCTTCCACGACCTCACGGAAGACCTGCCCGGCATCGCCGAACACTGGGCGAAGCTCGGCCTTCAGTTTTCCACCATCTATACCGGCTATCTCGGCAGCATCCATCAGGTAGAACTGGTCAAAGCCATCATCGAACGGTTCCGGGACGAACAGAACATCGTCCTCGTGGACCCGGCCATGGCCGACCACGGCAAGCTCTACGCGGGCTTCGTCCCCGAATTCGTCGGGGCCATGAAGGGGCTCTGCGCCATCGCGGACGTCGTGGTCCCGAACATCACGGAAGCGGCGTTCCTGCTCGGACAGGAGTACATCGCCGAAGGGTACTCGGAAGACTATATCAAAGGGCTCCTGAAGGGCCTGACCGACCTCGGGCCCCGCACCAGCGTCCTCACCGGTGTCTCCTTCTCGGAGGACAAGCTCGGCGCCATGGCCTATGACCGCGAGACGGACACCTTCTTCTCCTATTTCACCGACCGGGAGCCGAAAAACTTCCACGGCACGGGCGACCTCTTCGCCTCCGCCCTGGTCGGCGCGCTGGAGAACGGCTTTGCCATTGAAGACGGCATCCGCATCGCCTCCGAATACACCCTGGCCTCCCTCCGCGCCACCCTGAACGACCCGGAAGGCCGCTGGTACGGCGTCAACTTCGAAGAGGCCCTCCCCGTCTACATGAGACTGCTCGGAAAGGTCCTGTGATCCGCTTTCCTTCTGTTCTCTTTTTTATTGTTTTGTTTTTCTTCACTTTCAGGTACAATAGAAGTGGAGGAAATGCCCTGACTGAGAGTTTGATAAGAGGTGAACACCATGAGAGAAAAAGTCATCATCCACATTTCCAGAGAACACGGAAGCCTTGGCCACGTCGTCGGAGAACAGCTCGCGCAGCGCCTGAACTGCAACCTCTATGACAGGTCCCTCATCGAGGAGATCGCCAGAGAGCACGGACTGGACGAAGAGTTCCTGAAGCAGTACGAGGAAAAGCCGAAACGCTCTCTGCTGTACAAACTCGCGCAGGGCGTCTCCGCAGACCTGGAGGAAGAACTCACCAAGAAAGTGTTCGAGCGCATTGTGGAAATCGCCGAGAACGAAGACAAAGCCGTCATCGTCGGCCGCTGCGCCGGCACGGTCCTCAAGGACAAAGACTATGTCATCAACGTCTTCGTGACCGCCAGAATGTCGAACCGTATCCGCAACATCATGGAGTATTACGGCATCGACTATGAGGCGGCCCAGAAAAAGATCCAGGACACCGACAAGGACCGCCAGCGGTTCCACGACACCTATTCCGAGACCAAGTGGAAAAACGTCGACAACTACGACCTTGTCATCAGCACCACGGACCTCGGCACCGAAGGCGCCGTCGACCTCATCCTGAACTATATCGCCCACCTGTCATAACAGAAAATCCAAAGACCCGAAGCCGGTTGGCTTCGGGTCTTTTATATTCAAGATAATGAACTTCAAACTCAGTCGTCG
>CAJGDU010000094.1 GCA_904502175.1 Clostridiaceae bacterium | reverse complement strand
TGCAGGCCGACGTTCGGTTCCGCTCGGACACGGTCTCCGTCGACGGGTACGAGATCCACAACGGGACCACGGAGCCAACAGACGGGAGCGGCGCATCGCCCGAACTCCTTTCTTCGAAAAACAACGTTTTTGGCACCTACCTCCACGGGCTCTTCGACTCCGGGGAGCTGACGGAGGCGCTGGCGAAATGGCTCTGCGAACGCAGGGGCATCGCCTATGAAGCGATACAGCCGAAGACCCACGATGAACGACAGGAAGAAGAGCTGACCGGACTGGCGTCCGTCGTCCGGGAAGCTCTGGACATGGACGCGGTGTACCGGATCTTGAAAGGGAACTGATATGGCAGTCATCATCAAACCTTCGGATATCGAACAGAACAGCATGAGCATCATTTCCGCGGAGCTCGAGGCGCGGGGAGAGACCCTGCCGGAGGAGACCGCGGACGTGGTCCGCCGCGTCATCCACACGACGGCAGACTTCGACTACGTGGACAATCTTGTCTTCACTGAAAACGCCGTCGCGCGCGGGGTGGAGGCACTGTCCGCCGGCGTCGACATCGTCACCGACACGAACATGGCGAAGGCCGGCGTCAGCAAACCTGCCCTCTCACACCTCGGCGGCAGGGTCCAGTGCTTCATGGCGGACCCCATCGTCGTCGCCATGGCGAAGGCGGAGGGCACCACCCGGGCCGTGGTCGCCATGCGGCACGCGGAGCAGCACTGCCCGGACGCCGTCTATGCCGTCGGCAACGCCCCGACGGCCCTGCTGCAGCTGTCCGAACAGATAAAGGCCGGCATGCGGCCGTCTCTGGTCATCGCGGTGCCGGTGGGCTTCGTGAACGTGGTGGAGAGCAAGGAAGAACTGCTGGCGGTCTGCCGGGAGCATGACGTCCCCGCCATCGTGGCCCTGGGCCGCAAGGGCGGGAGCAATGTCGCCGCCGCCGTCTGCAACGCCCTGTTGTACCGGGCCTCCGGCCTGACCGACCCGGAAGAGAGGAACTGGAAAGCATGAGAGAGAGCACACGCCTGCTGCTTGCGTGGTATGACGCGGAACGCCGCATCCTGCCCTGGCGGGAGGACCCGACCCCTTACCATGTCTGGCTCTCGGAGATCATGCTCCAGCAGACCCGGGTGGAGGCGGTCAAAGACTACTATGCCCGGTTCCTGGAGGCCCTGCCGGACGTGGCCGCGCTGGCCGCGGCGGACGAGGACACCTACCTGAAACTCTGGGAGGGCCTCGGCTACTACAGCCGGGTGCGCAACCTCCATAAAGCGGCCGTCGTCATCATGGAAGAGTACGGCGGCGTCATCCCCGGCACCGCGAAGGAGCTGCAGAAGCTGCCCGGCATCGGGGAGTACACCGCGGCCGCCATCGCGTCCATCGCCTTTGGGGAACCGGTCTCCTCGGTGGACGGCAACCTGCTCCGGGTCTTCGCCCGGCGCACGCTGTACCGGGAGTCCGTCAAGGACCCGGCGGCGAAGAAGGCCGCTTTCGCGTACTTCATGGAACGCATGCCGGAAGACCGGCCGGGCGACTACAACCAGGCCCTCATGGACCTCGGCGCCACGGTCTGCCTGCCGAACGGCGAGCCCGAGTGCTTCCGCTGCCCCTGGGCCGCCCTCTGTGAGGCACACCAACAGGGCGCGGAACTGGAAGTGCCTGTCGTGCCCGCCAAGAAGGCCCGCCGGGTGGAACACCGGACCGTGTTCCGCGTCCACTGCGGCGAGGAACTCCTCCTGGCAAGGCGCCCGGACACCGGCCTGCTCGCCGGCCTCTACGAGTTCCCGAACACGGAGGACGGCGTGTCCCCGGAGACGTTCCTGAAGGAGCTCGGCCTCACGGCGGTCTCCACCTTCCCGCTGCCGGCCGCCAAACACATCTTCACCCACGTCGAATGGCGCATGACCGGCTTCGACCTCGAGGTCGAGACCCTCGACCCGGTGAGAGACACGGACGGCCTCTTCGTCGTCCACCTCTCCGAACTCGAGAAGTATTCCATCCCGTCGGCATTCGATGCTTTCAAGTATTAAAAAAACCGCACCGAAAACGGTGCGGTTCTTTTTTGCGCATTTATTCGTTCACAGCGGCTTTCAGGGCATCGACCCGGTCGGTCTTCTCCCACGGGACGCCGAGGTCCTCGCGGCCCATGTGGCCGTAGGCGGCGACCTGTTTGTAGATGGGACGCCGCAGGTCGAGAGCGTCGATGATGGCGGAGGGGCGCAGGTCGAAGACCTTGTTCACGGCCGCCTGCAGTTTCTCCGGCGCGACGGTCTCGGTGCCGAAGGTGTTGATGTAGACGGAGAGGGGATGGGCGACGCCGATGGCGTAGGCCAGTTCCACCTCGCACCGGTCCGCAAGGCCTGCCGCGACGATGTTCTTCGCGACCCAGCGGGCGGCGTAGGAGGCGCTGCGGTCGACCTTGGTGGGGTCTTTGCCGGAGAAGGCGCCGCCGCCGTGGCCGCAGGCACCGCCGTAGGTGTCGACGATGATCTTCCGTCCGGTGAGACCGGAGTCGCCGACGGGGCCGCCGATGACGAACCGGCCGGTGGGGTTGACGTAGATCTTCGTGTTGTCGTCGAGGAACCCGGCCGGGATGACCGGCTTGATGACGTGCTCGATGATATCGGCGCGGATCTGCTCGAGTTCGACGTCTGCCGCGTGCTGGGAGGAGACGACGACGGCCTCGATGCGGACCGGCTTGTCGTCTTCATCGTATTCGACGGTCACCTGGCTCTTGCCGTCCGGACGGAGGTAGGGCAGGGTGCCGTCCTCCCGGACTTCGGTCAGTTTGAACGCCAGCTTGTGGGCGAGCGAGATGGCGAGCGGCATGAGCTCCGGGGTCTCCCGGGTGGCGTAGCCGAACATCATGCCCTGGTCCCCGGCGCCGTTGAGGTCGTAGGGGTCCACGTCGCTTGCCTTGTTTTCCTGAGAGTGGTCGACCCCGAGGGCAATGTCGGGGCTCTGCTCATCGATGCAGGTGAGGACGGCGCAGCTGTTGCCGTCGAACCCGTAGACGGCGTTGTTGTAGCCGATCTCGTTGATGGTCTCGCGGGCGATTTTCGGGATGTCCACATAGCAGGTGGTGGAGATCTCGCCCATGATCATGACCTGACCGGTGGTGACGGTGGTCTCACAGGCGACGCGCCCGTTCGGGTCCTGCGCCAGGATGGCGTCGAGGACGGCGTCGGAGATCTGGTCGCAGATCTTGTCCGGATGGCCTTTGGTCACGGACTCGGAAGTGAATAAGTGGTTCATAGCGGTTCCTTTCTATCGGGGACAGATCGCCCAAAAAAACGCCCCTCGGACAAACCGAAGGGCGATATGCGTCTTATCTTTCGGCTTGCACCGCAGGAATTGGCACCTTACCTTGCGGCAGGTTGCCGGACGTCGATGGGCCTGTTCCCTTACGTCACTCTGGATAAGTGGTATTTTGTTTTCGTCAATATTGTAGTCACCGGACGGCGCCTTGTCAAGAAGGGGTTTACTCAGCCGGCGCCTGTTTCTTGGAGCTGGTGCCCTTGATGACGGGGGAGATGCGCTTGTAGATGAGGAAGGTGATGAGCACATCGAGGATGCCCTTGCAGAACGTGAACGGGACGTTGAAGATGAGCAGCGCGTCCGCGAGGCCCTTGATGCCGTGGTAGATGGCCTGGTAGGCGCCGATGATGGCCTCCATAGGCATGAAGTTCGTGTAGAACGGATAGACGATGAAGTAGTTGATGGGGAAGCTGACGAGGGCCATGATGAGGGCGCCGGCCAGCGAGCCGATGAGGGCACCTTTGCGGGTCTTGACCTTCTGATAGATGAACCCGGCAGGGATGACGAAGAAGATGCCGATGAGGAAGTTGGCAAGTTCGCCGACCCCGGAGCTCTGGGTGACCGGCAGGTGGATGAGGTTCTTCAGAAGACACACCAGAGCGCCGTACCACGGGCCGAGGGAGAAGGACGTGAGCAGCGCGGGCAGCTCGGAGAAGTCCAGTTTGATGAACCCCGGCATGACGGGAATGGGGAACTCCACATACATGAGGATGGTGGCAATGGCCGCCATAATGGCGGTGGTGGTCAGTTTTCGCGCGGTAGAGACACCGGGCTGGTTGGTTCTGGGCGATGCCATAGAGCAACATTCCTCTCAATAATTCTTGAACAAAATTCAGTATAAGGGAATGCGGGGCGGGTGTCAAACAGGAGGCTCTATCCGGAACGGCGTGGTGGTCAGCAGACCGTGCCCGGAAACGGACAGGAGAGGGCGGCGGTCCGGTCAGGGACTCATTCTTTGAACGTGTGTCCCTTTATAAATTCGGTATAGCGGACGTGGAAGTCCAGTTTCCGCCGCCGGCTGATGGGCACAACGGCCTTGTTGCTCATCTCCAGCTGTTCGGAGTCGAAGGTGGCGATGTGCTTCATGTTGACGATGTAAGCTCTGTGACACTTGTAGAAATACTCCGCCGGCACCTGGTCCTCCAGCTGCGTGAAGTTCGTGAGGACATCGACGACTTCATCTTTGGTCATGATCTTCGTGTGGTTGCCCTCGGCGATGAGGGCGAAGATCTCCTCCGAGCTGAAGACCCGGAATCCGGTGGCGGTCCGGGCTATGATGACGCGGTAGGTGTAGAGCTCCTTGCGGTAGGCATCGATGGCGTCGAAGACATCGGCCTGTGTGACCGGTTTCATCAGGAAGCGATGCGCTTTCACGGAGAAGGCCTCGAAGACCCGCTCGGGGTTCGAGGACAGCAGCACGACGGCCGCCTTCATATCCTTCGTCCGGACCAGCCTGGCGTTTTCCACCGAGGGCTTCATCTCAAAGTTGTCATCGATGAAGATGAGGTCCGGCGTGTCGAAGGTCAGCAGATAGTCCCGCATCTTTTTGAAGACGACGGTGTCGATGCTGACGAACTTCTGCCGGGCATAGGCCCCGACAGCGCCCGTCAGGAAGCGGATGGTTTTCGGGTCGCTCCCAATGATAAATACTTTCATTTGTGTTTCCTCCTGCTCATGGGTATTCGCGATCTATGTGAACCGTTCCGGATAGAGCCATCGTAACGCGGCTTTTGGAAAAAAGGCAACTAAGTGCCGATATTTCAGGGCCATAACGACCGTTCGTCGGTCAGAGACTGCCGTTCGTCAAAAAGATGTTGTGCTTCGCCCTTTTCGCCCCGAAATCCTGTTACGCTTGGCGGGAGGTGATTTCATGTTTATGAATGAAGCGCCCGGAGCGGGCCTGCTCCGCTACGCGCTGCTGCCCGGGGAACCGGTGGACCGGTTTTCGCTGGCGGTCCTGACCCAGAACCCGCCGGAGGGCG
>CAJGDU010000093.1 GCA_904502175.1 Clostridiaceae bacterium | reverse complement strand
TATGACGACGAGGCCATGGCCGAATACATGAAGGCCGCCGTCGGCGTCACGCCCGACCGGCCCATCCTCATCGACCGGTTCCTGAACCACGCCCTCGAGTGCGAGGCCGACGCCATCTCGGACGGCACCCACGCCTATGTCCCGGCGGTCATGGAGCATATCGAGCTCGCCGGCATCCATTCCGGCGACTCCGCCTGCATCCTGCCCTCCAAGCACATTCCCGAGGACGCCCTCGAGACCATCAAAGACTACACCAGAAAGATCGCCGAAGAGATGCACGTCGTCGGCCTCATGAACATGCAGTACGCCATTGAAAATGACGTCGTCTATGTCCTCGAAGCCAACCCGCGCGCCTCCCGCACGGTCCCGCTGGTCTCCAAGGTCTGCGGCATCTCCATGGTGCCCATCGCCACCGATATCATCACCTCCGAGCTGACCGGGCGCGAGTCCCCCGTCGCGAAACTCGGCGAGCGCGACATTCCGTACTACGGCGTCAAAGAAGCGGTCTTCCCCTTCAAGATGTTCCAGGAAGTCGACCCGGTCCTCGGGCCGGAAATGCGCTCCACCGGCGAAGTCCTCGGCATTTCCCGCACCCCCGGCGGCGCGTTCTTCAAAGCAGAAGAAGGCGCTTCCGCCACCCTGCCCACCGAGGGCACCGTCCTCATCTCCGTCAACCGGAAGGACAAGGACGAGATCGTCGAAGTCGCGAAGCTCTTCGATGAGGCCGGCTTCAAGATCGTCGCCACCGGCACCACCTGCGACACCATCAACGCCGCCGGCGTCAAAGCCGAGAAGGTGCTGAAGCTGTATGAAGGCCGCCCGAACATCATGGACCTCATGACCAACGGCGACATCGACCTCATCGTCAACTCCCCCGCCGGCAAAGAGTCCGTCCACGACGACTCCTACCTGCGGAAAGCGGCCATCAAGAACCGCATCCCGTACATCACCACCGTTGCCGCCGCCCGCGCTGCCGCGGAAGGCATCGCCTATGTCAAGGAAGACGGCAAGGGCATCGTCCGCTCCCTCCAGGAGTGGCACTCCATGATCACGGAGAAATAAACCATGAGTCAGTACAACAGACGTTCCTACAGAAGACGCAGGACCGCCGCCCAGAGACGGCAGCGGAAGACGTCTGCGCAGCGGCGCAGACGGGCGTACGCGCGGCAGCGGACGAGTTCGTCCATGCGGGCGCGGCGCATTGCCACCGTGTGCATCGGCATCCTGCTCCTCATTGGGCTCATCGCCCTTCTGGTCCTCGGCATCCGCTCCTGCAGCGGAAAGACGGACAAGGCGGACAGCAAGGATTCTGCCGTCGTCGAAGAACAGGCAAGCGGTGTGGTCAAAGGCAAGCCCGCCACGGCCACCCTCCTGAGTTCCGGCGACTACCTCATCCACAAGATGATCCTCGACAACGTCCGGACCGCCAACGGCTATGACTTCGACTCCATCTTCACGAACGTGAGGGACGAGATCTCCGCGGCGGACTATTCCGTCTGCAACTTCGAGTTCGCCATCACCGAGACCGGCAACTTCAGCTTCTACCCCCATTTCCGGCTGCCGCCGGAGACGGCCGACGCGCTGAAGAACGCGGGCTTCGACTTCCTCATCACGGCGAACAACCACGCCGGCGATGACCGGGAAGACGGCATTTACCGCACGGTCCGCATCCTGCGCGACAAGGGCTTTAAGACCACCGGCACCTTCGCGTCCCCGGACGAGAAGAAGTACGCCGTCGTGGACGTCAACGGCATCAAAGTGGGCATCGTCAACTACACCTTCGGCACCATCGACGACCAGGGGCTCAAGGCCCTCAACGGCAACATGGCCCTCGACGCAAACGCCTCGCAGTGCATCAACGTGTTCCAGAACGAGAAGCTGCCCCAGCTGTTCACGGAACTGGAGCAGATCACCGAAGGCATGAAGCAGGACGGCGCGGAGGCGTACATCGCCTACATGCACTGGGGCAATGAGTTCCAGCTGAGCCAGACGCCCGTCCAGGAAGAGATCGCCCAGAAGCTGTGCGACCTCGGGTACGACGCCATCATCGGCGGCCACCCGCACGTCATCCAGCCCGCCGCGGTCCTCGAGAGCGCGGACGGCCACAAGGCGTTCTGCATCTACTCCACCGGCAACCTGGTCTCCAACCAGCGCCGCGAGTACATCTCCTCTTCCCCGAGCGGTCACACCGAAGACGCCATCTTCGTGTACACCACCTTTGAGCGGGACAACGACGGCAACGTCCGACTCGCCAAAGTGGACTACACGCCCGTCTGGATGAACAAGTCCGGCGCCAGCTACCGGCTCGAAGCCTGCAAGGGCGATAATCTCACCGCCTCCCAGCAGGCCTCTAAGACCCGGACCGACAACCTCGTTGCGGCAGGGTTTGCCGCCTGGGGGAACTGACGCATGAGCAACAGGAAACAACCGACCATAACGAAGGACACCGTCCCGGAGGGGTTCACCCTCTCCCTCGCACTGGTGGACGCGGTCCCGGTCCTGCTCTTTGCCGTCGCCATCGTGCTGCTGGGCATCAAGGCGTCCATGAGCCCCCTCATCATCCTGGGCGGTCTTCTCTGTTTCATCGGCGGGGCCATCAAGGTCCTCTGGAAGGTCATCGTGGCCGTGAAGCAGAAAAACGTCTGGTGGATGTTCGTCCAGATGCGCCCCATGATGCTCCTCGGCTTCCTGCTCCTCCTTGTCGGATGCGTCGTGAGCCGCCATGCGCTGGCCGCCGCCTTTTCCGGCATTGGGGCCGTCAGCATCGTCTGCATCGCGCTCTGGTTCGCCGGCATGACCCTCATGGGCATCTTTGCCGCAAAGCTCGACTCCTCCGACCCGAAGAGCAACTGGATCGAGCAGGGCACCAACGGCATCGCCCATCTGTTCCTGTGCATTGGGCTGGCCCTGCTGTAAACACAAATAAAAAACCGGACTGGTTTCCAGTCCGGTTTTTCTTTTTTCCGTATTACCGGGTGACGTCCACGCTGCCGTCCGGGTGGACGGTGATGGTGTCGCCGTCCTGAACATAGTCGAGGAACTCGTCCCCGAGCAGGTCCACGGTGGGCATGGGGCTCTCCGGAGCCCAGACGTCGGAGAGGACCGCGCCGGCCGCCGCCAGAGAGTCGATCTCCTTGGAGAAGAGCAGGCAGGCGGGCGCCTTGTCCTGCTTGACGGCGCAGTACAGGAACATGCCGCCGGTGGTGGAGCCGATGGTCTGGGGCAGGCAGAGCGCCTTGCCCTCCAGGATCTTCTTGTAGAGGTCCGGGTTGTTCTGGTCGACACACTTGGTCTCCCGCTGGATGGACATCATCTGCATGCTGGCCAGGGTGTTGAACCCGCCGTGGGAGACGACAGCTTCCGCGGACATCTCGCCGGGGACGATGGCCCGACCTTTAAAGGTCTTCGTTTCGCCTTTTGTCTTTGCCATCTCAGTCCACCTCCTTCGTCAGCATTTCCGCAATTTCGTCGTTCGAATAGTACCGCGCGGTGGTGTAGGTGCGCAGCTTGTTGGAACTGGTGATGACGGGCTTCGTCTGGCAGAGCGGGTTGTCCATATACATGAGTGGACAGATGTAGCTGACGATGACGCCCATCTTCTTGAGAGTCTGGGACTCGGGAGTCTTGTTGAACTCCTCGATGACCGGAGAGGACGCGGTGAAGACCGTGGGAATGGAGACGGTCTTGCGGCCCTCTTTCTTGAGGCCTTCTTCCAGGGTATGGGTCCAGTCCTTCATCTGCTGGAGCGACATGTGCGGGCAGCCGAGGAAGCAGAGTTCCGGCTTCGCCGTCGGGTCTTTCCAGATGACCGGGTAGTTGTCCTTGACTTCCTGGAGGACTTCATCGGTGACGACGAAGGTCTTGGCGTCAGGCTTGATGAGCTTCTCGCCGAGCTTCTTTGCCTCCGGCGTCAGGTTCTCGATGTGGTAGAGGCCGACCGCGCCGTTGGAGGCGGTGGCCGCGCCGAAGTCTTTGAGGTACGTGGTGGCGGACTCGTCGAGTTCCGTGCCCAGGTACTTGTCGAGGCCCCTGACGTACGGGACCTGCTCCATGACCTTCATGCCGATGGCGGAGCCCAGGAGCTGCGCGTCGGGCATTTTGGTGGTCTTCAGTTCCACGACCCAGTCCGCTTTCCGGCCCTCGTCGGTGAGGAAGCCGAAATAGGGCACATAGCCCGCGACACTGCCGAACAGTTCGATGATGCCGGAGTTGCGGTTGCAGCGGGCGCCCAGTACGCTGTTGGCGTAGACGACCGCAGAGGACTCGGCCCAGGAGAGCACATCGCCCTCTTTCGGGGTGTTGCCCACTTCGGTCATGTAGCTCGCGCAGGTGTAGGAGTCTCTGCCCGCGTTCTTGAGGCCGAGCTTTTCCAGCTGGCGGCCGTAGGAGCCCTGCTTCGAGTAGATGACCTTCGCCACGACCTTGGAGACCGGGTTCTGGGGGACGTTCTTGTCATAGGGCAGCGGGTCACAGGTCAGTTTCTGCTGCGGCAGGCACCCGTCGTCGATGAGCTGCTGGTACAGGTCGAAGACCGGCCCCAGGAACATGAGTCCGAAGCTCAAGACCAGGTGGCCGTATTCGCCGGTGACGGGGACCATCTTCGTGGCACCGTAGATCTGTCCGTACTGGACGAGGGTCTTCATGACTTTCGCCATGGTTTCGCCTTTGGACCCGTTCAGGATGGCTTCCTGTTCCGGAGTCAGCTGCATGGTGATTTCCATAACGTTCATTACCTCCTTTTCGAATTTGCCTTTCAACTATATCATTATCCAAAAAGAGACAGAAGTAAAGAGCGTTTTGGAGTATAATGGGTTTGTGTAAAAGGATAAGATGCAAAGCAAAGGAGTTGTATCCCATGGCAGTCACCAAAACCAGAAGCAGTTATCCCTCCACCGCGGGGAACGGCATCAATGTGTCCTACGCCGTCTGGAAAGACGACGCGAAGAAACCCGTCGGCGTCATTCAGGTCACCCACGGATGGGGCGAGTACGGCGAGCGCTATGACGAGTTGTGCACGTTCCTTGCGGAGAACGGCTATGTCGTCGCCGCGCAGGACCACCTGGGCCACGGCCGCACCGCCGGCTTCAGACGCCTCGGGCTGTACCCGAAAGGCGCGGACAAATATATGATCGAGGACATGCATGAGCTGTATGAGATCATGCACAAACAGTACAAACGGCTTCCGTATATGCTCTACGGACACAGCCTCGGCTCCATGATGGTGCGCTGCTACCTGCAGAAGTGGGGCGATGAGCTCGACTCCGCCGTCATCTGCGGTACCGGCCATTTCCCGTTCATGGGCTGTTTCTTCGTCATCAACCCG
>CAJGDU010000092.1 GCA_904502175.1 Clostridiaceae bacterium | reverse complement strand
CGGCTGTCCACCACGTTGATGGAGTTCTTCGTGTCTTTGTTCGTGGTCGTCAGGGCCTCCTGGGCCTCTCTTCCTTCCCGTCCCACATAGGCGACGCCGATGGCGACCCCTACGATGAGCAGGATGGCGATGAGCAGGGCCAGAAAGACTTTCGAGCCGCTGCTTTTCGTTCTCTTTTCTTCCATGGATTCAAACCTCCCCGGGTTCAGTGGTTTTATTGATTGGGATCCAGAAGCGGAAGGAGGTGAAGCCTCCCGGTTCGCTTTCGGCGTAGATGTTACCGCCGTGGAGTTCGACGATGTCGCGGGCCAGGTTCAGTCCGAGCCCCACGCCTTTGACGTGTTCACTTCTGGATTTATCTACTTTATAGAACCGCTCGAAAATGCGGTGGATCTCTTCTTCGGGGATGCCCTTGCCGGAGTTGGAGATGCTGACCAGCGCGCCGCCGTCCTGCTCCTCCATGCCGACACGGATGGTGCCGCCCTTGTTGGAGAACTTGACCGCGTTGTCAAAGAGGTTGTAGGCCACCTGGAACAGCAGTTCCTGGTCCGCATCCACCTTGATGTGCGGCAGGTCCTCGAAGCCCTCGACCATGAGGCCGCCTTCGTCGACGGCGCTCTCGAAGCTGAGCAGCGCGTTGAACAGCAGCTGGTTCATGTCGGTGGGCGCGTAGTTGAGGTTCTCCTCCCCTGCCTCGATCTTTGACAGGGTGAGCATGGTGACGACCAGCCGGGCCAGCCGTTTGATCTCGGAACTGACGATGCCGAGGTACCGCCGCTCCTCTTCCTGTGGGATGGTGCCGTCCAGGATGCCGTCGACGAAGCCGCCGATGGTGGTCATGGGCGTTTTCAGCTCATGGGAGACGTTGGCGATGAAACTCTTTCTCGAGTCCTCGATGACGGACAGGGAGTTGGCCATGTCGTTCAGGGACTCCGCCAGCTCCTGCTGTTCTTTGGCGCCGGTCACTTCCAGGCGCTCGTTGAAATTGCCCTGGGAATACTGTTTCGTCAGCCGGGACATCTTCTCCATGGGCCGGACCAGCTGTGCCGCGAAGAAATACGACATGAGGATCATGAGGAACAGGGAGATGATGGCCGCGATGACGAACATGCGGGTAATGTTCTTCGAATAGGGAGACAGGACGTTGTAGGACGTGGCAAGGGCAAAGACATAGCCCGAGGGCATGCCGCCCACCAGGACCTGGGCCCCGCCGACGACCTGCCGCGCGCCCGCGTAGGGCTTGGCGAGGGAGGCCACGGTACTGTAACCCTGTCCCGTCGTTTTGTTCAGGATGGACTGGGGCATCTCGAACCCGCTGTGGGTGGAGCACTCCCCGGGATGAAGGGTGTGTGTCTGCGTATCTAACATGTGCCGGCAGAGGACCAGACGCCCTTCCGCGTCCAGGATGAACACGTCGGCCTCGATGGTGTCGGAGACCGTATTCAGTGTGTCGGCCAGTGAGAGCGCCGTATCGTAAGAGTCCTCGGCAGAGATGTCGTCCGCCATGAGGGCGGCCGTCTTCTCCGCGATGACCACCGCATTCGACTGCAGTACTTCCATGCGGTCATTGTTCCAGCTGCCCGAGATGAACAGAAGGAAAATGATGTACAGCACGATAAAGCTGATGCTGACGCTGGCAATGGAGAATCCCATGTAACGGAAGAACAGATTGTACTTCCGGCGCATGGGCTTCTTCGTCTCGTTCTTTTTCGTCATATGTTATTCCGCGGTGTCAAATTTATAACCGACGCCCCAGACCGTCTTCAGGGCCCACTTGTCCGAGACCCCTTCCAGTTTCTCGCGAAGACGCTTGATGTGGACGTCCACGGTACGTGAATCGCCATAGTAATCGAAGCCCCAGACTTCGTCGAGGAGCTGGTCTCTGGTAAAGACGTGGTTCGGGTTGCTGGCCAGGTGGAAGATGAGCTCCAGCTCTTTCGGCGGAGTGCTGACGATCTTGCCGTCGACTTTCATCTCGTAGTTGGTCAGGTTGATGGAGAGTTTGTCATACTCCACCAGTTTTCGCTCGGTGGCGGCGCTGACATGGGTTCTGCGGAGGACCGCCTTGATACGGGCCACGACTTCCTTCGGGTCGAAGGGCTTGACGATGTAGTCGTCGGCGCCCAGTTCGAGACCCAGGACTTTGTCAAAGGTCTCCCCTTTGGCAGTGACCATGATGATGGGTTTTTCCGAGACTTTTCGGATTTCCCGACAGACCTGCCAGCCGTCCATGCGGGGCAGCATGATGTCGAGAATGACGAGGTCCGGCTGGAACGTCTGGAACTCGTGGACGGCCGACTCGCCGTCGTTGACACTGCTGACGTTGTAGCCCTCATTTTCGAGATATAATCCGAGGAGCTCGCAGATGTTTTTGTCGTCATCTACGACCAGGATCTTACCGTTACTCATTTTGTCCTCCCGTCTTCCTCTCAAAGCGCAATACTAGTGCGATTGCCTTAATTTAACTTTAAGAGGCGCACAAATGTCAGAAACTTTAACATTATTAATTATTTAAGCACAAATATAAAGAATTGTAAACAGAAAAAACCTCCCCCGGAATGCCGGAGGAGGCTTGTGTTTGGGCGATGTGCTCAGACTTTCATGGCGACATCCCAGGCGCCCCAGATGGCAGCCTTGATGTTCGCGACTTTGCTGGCGTCACCAATGGTGTAGACGGTCTTTCCGCCGACGGTGGTCTCGTTGTTCACGGGGACCAGCGGGCCCAGGAGTTCCTTGACGATCTCGTCGACCTTCTTGACGACGGGAGCGCAGACATCGGGGACCGGAACGTTGACCGGACCGATGCCGAGGTTGTAGCCGGGCTCGACCAGCGGGGTCGGGTTGTAACCGACAGACATGATGATGGTGTCGGCAGGCAGTTTGGTCTGGACCTTGTCTTTGCCCTCGACGATGACGTAGTCGTCGCCGATCTCCTTGACGCCGGACTCCAGGAAGACGGGAACGTCATAGCACTTGAAGTAGTCGCGCAGGAAGGAGGAGTTGGCAAGGCAGAGGTTCTTGACGGCCATGAGGTCGTTCATCATTTCGACGATCTGCGGGTTCTTGCCCTTCTTGTGAAGGTCGAGCGCGATCTCGCAGCCGGTCAGGCCGCCGCCGATGATGACGACGTTGTCGCCGACGACTTCCTTTTCGCCGAGCAGGTATTCCACGGCGGTCATGGCGCGCTCCGCTCCCGGAATGGGAAGGCGTTTCGCGACGGAACCGGTGGCGACGACGATCTCATCCGCGCCAAGGCTGGTGACATCTTTGACCTCGGTCCCGTACTTGATGGGGATGTTGAGGTCGGCCATCTGCTTCTTGAACCAGGCGATGAGCTGTTTGTCATGCTCTTTGAAATCGGGGGCCGCTGCAGCGATGAACACGCCGCCAAGGTCGTTGGACTTCTCGTAGATGGTGGGGTTGTGACCGCGCAGTTTCAGAACGCGGGCCGCTTCCATGCCGGCGATACCGCCGCCGATGATGGCCACGTTCTTCGGCTGACTGGTCGGAACGATCTTGTACTTGTTGTGCTGCATGGACCGCGGGTTGACGGCGCAGTTGCACATGTTCATGGAGTGGGACAGGTCCTGATCGTTGTCGGAGCCCTCGTGCCTCGTGAGGTCGAAGCAGCCGGAGTGACAGCAGATGCAGGGACGGATGTCGTCTTCCTGATCGTTGATCATCTTGGTGACCCACTCGGGGTCTGCCAGGAACTGACGGCCGACCGCCATGGCGGCAATGTCGCCGTTGGCAATGGCCTTCGCGCCGACCGCGGGCTGCATCTTACCGGCACAGACACAGGGTTTGTCCGTGAACTTCTGGATGTGCGTGACATCCTCGAGGCAGCAGTTGTTCGGCATGTACTGCGGCGGATGAGACCAGTACCAGGCATCGTACGTACCGTTGTCGCAGTTGAACATGTCATAGCCTGCGTCGGACAGGTACTTGATGGCTTTCTCGGACTCTTCCATGGTACGGCCGACTTCAATGTATTCTTCGCCGGGCATGGCGCCGGAACGGTAACCTTTTGTCTTGGAGACGACGGAATAACGCAGGGAGACCGGGAAGTCGTCGCCGCATTTTTTCTTGATCTCCTTGACGATCTCGACCGCGAAGCGATAACGGTTCTCGAAGGAGCCGCCGTATTCGTCGGTCCGGAAGTTACAGTACGGGAGGGTGAACTGGTCGAGCAGATAGCCCTCGTGGACTGCGTGGACCTCGACACCGTCGACCCCGGCATCTTTGATGAGACGGGCGGTCTCGCCGAAAGCATAGATGATGTCGTCGATCTGCTTCTTGGTCAGGGCGCGGGCTTCCATCTTGTCGGTCCAGCGGTTCGGCGTGTCACTGGGGGCAGCCGTCAGATACTGGGGGTTCATGATGGGGCTCGCGATCTTGTTGACGATGTCATTCTGACCGAGCATGGTCATCATTTCGGTGAGGGCCATGGCGCGGCCGAAGCCGGCGGTCATCTGAATGAACATTTTGGCGCCGGTCTTGTGGAACTCTTCCATGTACTCTTTGAGCTGGTCGAATTTCCACTTGTGCTGATACAGCCAGGCGCCGCCGAGAATATCTTTGACGGGGGCAATGCCGGGCAGGACGAGACCGCAGTTGTTCTCCGCGATGGTCTTCAAAAGCCAGGCGGCTTCCTTGTCAAAATGGTTGGGTTCGGTCCAGCCGAAAATGCAGGTGCCGCCCATAGGTGCGAGGACGATACGGTTCTTGATCTCGACATTGCCGATCTTCCACGGAGTAAATAGAGCTTTATACTCCTCTTTCATCGGGTGATCATCTCCTTCGTTAGTGTTCCAGAGCTTTCAGGGCTTTCTCCAGTTTGTCCGTGCCGGTCTCATAATCGATGACCGCCGCATGGACCAGTTCCCTTGCTGAGCCGTCCAGCTTTCCGGCGAGGTCATACAACTCATCGGCATGGTGCTTGTTGTGGTCGATCATGTAGCGCAGAAGCGCCTGCGCTTCCATGTCTTCTTCATGATGATGGTCATGGGTGTGTCCATCGGGGCAGCTGTTGCAGCTCATAGATAGTCCCTCTCTTTACTTAGAATTGGATATCGTGTTTCTTGCGGTCGAAGAGGGCGTTGACCTTCTTATAGGCCCAGCCCATCAGCTTCATGTCCAGATTCCAGAAATAGACAACGAACAGGACTCCGACCGTGATGCAGAGGATTTTGGCGATTTTCCAGAGAAGGCCGAAAAGTTTCTTCATACCGGTTCCTCCTTTACGCGGCCTTGCCCTTCTGGCGGGCATATTCCGCGGCACCCAGGGCGCCCATCAGCTGCGGGTCGGTCGACAGGTCGACGACTTTGATCTTCAGCACTTTTTCGATGGCGTCCTTCAGTCCGTCATTCTTCG
>CAJGDU010000091.1 GCA_904502175.1 Clostridiaceae bacterium | reverse complement strand
TTCTGTGTGGTGGACCTGAAGGGATTCGAACCCTCGACCTCTCGGATGCGAACCGAACGCTCTCCCAGCTGAGCTACAGGCCCTCGTTGCAGGACCCCGTGAAGGGGTCCTTGATAAAACGCTTGTTTATTATAAGAGGTTTCTATTCCATAGTCAAGCGGAAAAACGCTAGATTTTCTTCTTGCAGACGTCGGTCAGGACGCACCGCTCGCAGTGCGCTTTCCGGGCCGTGCAGGTGGCCCGCCCGTGGAGCACGCAGCGGTGGCAGAAGTTGTTGGACTCCTCCGGCGGGAGGAGTTTTCGCAGCGCGAACTCCACCTTCTTCGGGTCCTTCGTGTCCACGAGACCGATGCGGTTCGCGATGCGGATGAGGTGGGTGTCCGTGACGACCGCCCCGGGCATGTTATATACATCGCCCGCGATGAGGTTCGCCGTCTTCCGTCCCACGCCCTGCAGGGACGTCAGCTCTTCAATGGTGCCGGGCACCTTCCCGCCGAAGCCGTCCAAAATCTGGTTCGCCATGATGACGAGGTCCCGGGCCTTCGTGCGGAAGAAGCCGGTGGAGCGGATGAGTTCCTCCACGTCCTCGACGTCCGCGGCGGCCATTTCCACCGGGGTCGGGTACTTCGCGAACAGCGCCGGCGTCACGAGGTTCACCCGGGCGTCCGTGCACTGGGCGGACAGGCGCACCGCCACCAGCAGCTGGTACGGGTCTTCATAGGTCAGAGAGCACAGCTCGTCCGGAAACTCCTGTTTCAAGAGTTCTACGCAGGCGAGGGCCCGTTCTTGTTTTGTCATAAACGAAACTCCTTATATGAGGTGGATGAGGTGCAACAGTTCCAGGACCACGAACCAGGCGGGCACGTGGGCGATGTACACCAGTAACGCGTGCCGGCCCAGCCAGTTGACCGGGCCGAGGCGTGCCTTGTACGCAAACTTCGGCACGTGGCCTTCCAAAATGTAGACGCCGAAATAGGCGCCGGCTAAGAACAGGAACAGCCACGGGATGAGCGGGAAATAGTCCGCCGACCAGAACTGGTCGTCGTGCAGGCCGAACGGGAAGGTCCAGGCGTGGGTCCTCCAGCTCGCCGGCACCGTGGTCTCCAGCTCGCCGGGGAAGCCGATGCGCCCGGCTTCAAAGAAGCGGGTCACATACCAGAAGACCAGCATGAGGTAGGCGCCCGCCGCGGGCGGCAGCCAGTCCAGCACGGGTCGGGCGAGGGCAAAGAACAGGATGCAGACGGACAGAAGGTTCAGGATGCCGAACCATATCTCGGTCCCGGAAAAGTCAAAGCCGAACCGGGCGAGCTGCGGCAGCAGCAGGATGGTGATGAGGTTGATCGCCAAAGCGACGCCGAACAGCTTCAGGCCCCGTTCCCAGTTCGAGTGGGACAGGCGGCAGGAGACGCCGCAGAGGAGGATGAAGATGCCGGCGAAGAGGGGCTGCACCGGGCGGAAAAAGTCATAGGCCTGCCCGCCGGCCACGACTCCGAAGGAGTTGAAGGCGAGCAGGAAGCCATGGTAGAAGATCATGCAGAGGACACAGAAACCGCGCAGGTCGTCGATGAGTCCGATCCGGTTTTGCGAAGGTGCGGCCTTTTTTGCCGCCTTCTTTTCAGCCATGTGATCACCGTTGCCGATTATACCTTATTTTGTTATAGTTAACAAGAAACCAACCCTCCGGAAAGGACAGTATTTCCATGTCAGACTCCACCCGCCCCGCGCCCTTCCGCGCGGTCCTCTTCGACTGGGACGGCACCGTCGCCGACACCCGGCCCGGCATCTTCAACAGCATCCGCTACGCCATCGGCAAGGCGGGCATCCCCGACCGGCCGGACGAGGAGCTGCAGTACTTCATCGGCCCGCCCCTCTACGTCGGGTTCGAGCACGTCTTCGGCGTCACCCCGGAAGAGGCGAATGACCTCACCGACACCTACCGGGTGTACTACCGCGAGACCGGCATCTACGAGTGCGCGGTCTATGACGGCGTGGGCGATTTACTTCGCGACCTCCATGCCGCCGGCATCCGCACGGCGGTGGTGTCCTCCAAGCCGAAGGAGTTCCTCGACCGGCTGGTGGACCACTTCGACCTTGGCGGATCCTTCGACGCGGTCATCGGGCCGGAGATGCACAACCACAATTCCAACAAGACCATCCTGGTCAACCGGGCACTGAAGGAACTCGGGCTCCCGCCGGAGGCGGTCGCCATGGTGGGCGATCGGCACTTCGACATGGAGGGGGCAAAAGCCGCCGGCGTCTCGGCCGTCGGCATCCTCTTCGGGTACGGCGAAGAGGCGGAGCTCCGGGCCGCCGGAGCGGACTATATCTGCCCGGCTGTAAAGGACCTTAGGGCCTGTCTTTTGGGGGAATGAGCACATCTTGTGGTCCCACAAAAACTTGTTGACTTCCCCTATATCTTAAGTTATAATAACTCTCGCTTGATTGCACATGGCGGCGTAGCTCAGTTGGCTAGAGCAACCGGTTCATACCCGGTAGGTCAGCGGTTCAAGTCCACTCGCCGCTACCATGTGGGACACCCTCGGGTGTCCCATTCACGGCCCGGTGGTCAAGCGGTTAAGACACCGCCCTTTCACGGCGGTAACACGGGTTCGATTCCCGTCCGGGTCACCAAAAGAAAAAGACGTCCAACAGGACGTCTTTTTCTTTTATTCCTCTTTCATCAGATAAAAGTTTTCCGGGGAGTGTTCGACTTCGCGGGACCAGACGTGATAGAGGTCGCGGCGCACCGCCGCGTTCGCGAAGTCCTCCGGGGAGAGGGCGGCCAAAAGGAGCCGCATGCTGTGGAAGCCCCGGAGCAGGAGCCGGTAGAAGCTCGTCATCTCTTTGGAAAAGTAGCCGTCGATATAATAGCGGAACACCAGGTAGACCAGGAAGCGGAGGAGTTCCGCTTCGGCCGCCTGCTCCGGCGTGGCGTCGGCCAGGGCGGTGCCGGGCGGGAGTTCGGCCACCTGTTCCAGCACGTGGGCCGACGGGAAGCCGGTGTCCGCGGCGCGCTTCACCGGGTCGTACACCTGGGACCAGCGCTCGTCGAGGAGCTCCATGCGGTCCATGCGCGCAATGAGGTCGGACCGGGTCTCCGCCGCGGGGTCATAGCCGTACTCGGCGGACAGCCCGAACAGGGCGGCGTACCGCTCGCTGACCGGGAAGCTCCCGTCCTGCAGCACTTCCAGGATCTGGTTGCGCTCCTCCAGAAGGTCCAGCAGTGTCCCCCACTCCGCGGCCTCCAGTTTTTCCTCCTCGGGCGCACAGTAGCGGTCGAGGGCGGGGACGCCGGTGGGCTCATCGCGCATGACGTACTTCACCGGGTGGTCCAGGTCTTCAAAGATGAGGCGGTTTGCCTCCGGGCACGCCAGTGCCACGTCGATCTGATGGTAGTTCCCGACGACCGCGTCGCCCCGGGGGAACTCCCGGCAGGTCCGCGGCAGCTTGTCGTGGCCGAGCTCCGTGTACATATCGCAGAGGTCTTCGTCATTCAGGAACGGGCAGCGGCGGTCTTCCGTCAGCGGGAAGGACCACGCGGTCTCTGGCCCGTCTTCCCCCTCTGTGACCTCTTCGTGCAGACAGCCGCGGATGCGGTCGCCGAAGGGGCCCTGTACCGTCAGGTAGCGGTAGTAGGACTCTTCGTCGACATCGATCTCCCAGCGGGCGCAGCACGAGTCGGTGCAGGCGGGGCCAATGCAGGCAAACCGCTCGTAGTAGTCCGGATATTCCATTTTCATGAGGGCTCACCTCCTCTGGTTTCCCGCCTATTCTACACCACCCGCGCCCGTTACGCAAAGGCCTCCTTGAGATATTTTAAGGTTTTTGAGTATAATAGGAGTCAGCGCGCAGTCGCTTTTCCCACACACAGCAAAGAAGGGAGGCCCCCTATGAGCAACATCCCTGCCGGCGAAGGCCGGTTTTCCCACAGTTACTCCCGTTACGGGAAAGGAGGGCATATCGCCATCGAACACGATAACAATCAGACCCGGCGCAAAGTCCAGCTGGTCTTCGCCATCCTCTGCAACCTGGCCCTGTTCTTCATGGAACTCTGGGCGAACCACGCGCTCTGGCAGCAGCACCCGGTCTTCAAAGACCTCGCCATCTACTACACCAACCAGAGCAACTTCCTGGCGCTCATCACGTCCGGCGTCTTCATCCTCGTCGGCATCGCGAAGCTCTTCGGCGACGGGCGCATCCCCCACGTCGTCAAGTTCTTCCGGTTCATGACCACGGTCATGCTGTACATCACCTTCATCGTCGTCCTCGTGGGCCTCGGCCCTATGGCGCTCTTCGCCGGCGGCGACCTCTACTCCATGTGGGGCGGACCCATGTTCGTCATGCACCTCATGGGGCCCCTCGTGTCCCTGTTGTCCTTCGTCTGTTTCGAAGGCACTCCGCGGGTGGGCCTGGGCGATGCAATCCTCGCCGTCCAGTACAACTACCTCTACTCCATCGTCATGGTCATCCTGAACGCCGTCGGCAAAGTGGACGGGCCCTACCCCTTCCTCATGGTCGACACGAACCCGGTCTGGCTCAGCATCCTGTATGCGGTCATCCTGCTCCCGGGCGCGTTCCTCGTCGCCCTCTGCGGCAAGTGGCTGAACAACGGCATTGCCTGCCGCCTCGCCGGCGAGACCGACGACCTCTAAACCAATCTAAAAAAAGACCACCCTTCCGGGTGGTCTTTTCCTGTTTATTCCGAAGTTTTGCTCAGGTTCATGAAGATGTTCGGGTCCTTCTTCTGCTGGACCCGCAGCCAGTAGCCGGCAATGAGCGAGGACAGCATGGTGGTCAGGATGAGGACCGTGAAGAACTCCAGAGAGATGATCTCGTAGGAGTAGGCGACCGTCGCGAGGACGATGCCGGGGCCGCCCCGGGCATTCATGGTGACCGCAAAGTTCACCTTGGACGCGCGGTTCAGGTCCGTGAACTGGACCATGAGGAGCGTGCCGACGGCCTCCAGTGTGAAGGCGATGGCGAAGAACGCGAAGAACCGCAGCCAGGAGAAGTCGTTGAGCAGGTTCAGCTGGATGCCGACCAGGGCGAAGTAGATGGGGATGAAGAACGAGAACGCGAAGTTCCCGAGGTTGTCCATGAGTCCCTGGACGTTGTCGTCCACGCCGGCAATGGCCTTGACCACATAGCCGGTGAGGAACGCGGCGTACATGATGTTGATGCCCACCGTGTAGAGGCCCGCGCACACCAGCAGCAGGAGGACGAAGCTCACCGAATAGAAGTTGATGGGCCGCAGGTTCACCTTCAGGGTCTTCGCGTGGTCCGAGACGAGTTTCACGACCACGAACAGGCCCAGCGTGATGGCGACGACCACGACCATTTCCCAGAACCGGACTTCTCCGGTAGTGGCGATGCGCGTGGCGGCGTTCACCAGGATCCACAGGAGCAGATCCTGTAAGGTGGAGGCCGTCAGCA
>CAJGDU010000090.1 GCA_904502175.1 Clostridiaceae bacterium | reverse complement strand
TATGCAGTTGTACTGTGGCGATTTGCTTTTCGCCGCAAAGATGATACCATAGTAATGTGTTAAAGACAAGCGCCTGCCTTTAAGTACTTTTAAGGACGGGGGCACAGAATACAACTGCTTCAATTCTTAGTTCAGGGAGGGTTCGCGCATGAATCGCATTGAACTCAAACAGAAAGCGCGTGAAAATGTCCGGAAGGACAAGTTCACCATCATCCTCATCACGCTCATCGCCACCGCCATCATGAGCGGCATGGCGTTCGGGACTTTCGCGCTCCCGCTGGGCGGTCTCTTCGATACCGACTTTCTGGCCATTGCGCCGAAGACGGGCGCCGTGCAGGCGACCCAGACGGCGAAGTCCGGCGAGTTCGACCTCGACGACTTCTTCGACGACGACGGGAACTTCGACGCGGACCACTACTTCGGCTACGACCAGGGCGGAGCGCAGAACCCGTTCCAGAGCCCCTTCCAGAACCCGTTTGCGGACGACTGGGATGACGACTATTACGGCTCATCGCCCAAACAGGACTATGTGTCCGTGAACGCCGGCAGCGCGGGCCTCACGCTGGCCATCTTCCTTCTTGCCGGCGCCCTGACCGCGGGCCTTCTGACCTACCACCGCAAGATCTGGCGCGGGGAAGAGGGAGAGCTGAAAGACCTCTTCTCGAAGTTCAACAAAGACTTCCCGCGCATCACCAAGATGTACCTTCTGCAGACGCTCTACGTCTTCCTGTGGACCCTGCTGTTCATCATCCCCGGCATCGTCATGGCCATCGCGTACTCGCAGGCCTACTTCCTCATGCTGGACGACCCGGACCTGCAGGCGGTGGACGCCCTGAACAAGTCCAAGGAGCTCATGCGCGGCCGCAAGTGGGAGTACTTCGTCATGTACCTGTCCTTCCTCGGCTGGGCCATCCTCGGCCTGCTCACGCTGGGCATCCTGTACCTGTGGCTGAACCCGTACATCCTGCAGACCGTGACCGGCTACTATGAAGAGGTCATCCGGCCCGCGAAACTCGCCGCCGACAACGCTGCCGCGAACAACGGCTTCACGCCCGGTTCACCCGGCGCCGAACCGCCGAAAGAGACCGTGAGCGAAGACGGTGTCGCGTTCACCGACGTCGAGGCCAAGCCGGTAGAGGAGACGCCGCCCGAAGCGCCGCCCGAAGCGCCGGTCGCACCGGAACCACCTGCACCGGAAACGCCCGCTGAATAACCAAAAGCCTGTGTCGTCTGACACAGGCTTTTCTTTTTATAGCTCTCTCAGTGCTTTCTGGATCGTGTTCAGTACCAGCTTCTTGTTGCCGGACCAGAGGGGCGCCAGCAAAATGCGCTTCGGGCCGTCGCCGGTGAGGCGGTGAATGACCACGTCCTCCGGCACCTGCGGCAGGAGCCGGCAGAGGAGGGCGGTGTACTCCTCCAGCGTCAGGGGTTTGACGGGCCGCGCGCCGGGCAGGGGCGTGCCCAGCTCCTGCGCCTTGTACTGCTCGCCGAGGTCGGTGCCCTCGAGCACGTGGAGCAGCTGGAGTTTCAGCCCCCAGGTGCCGCAGTCGCAGGCGTAGCGGAGGGAGGCCTCCATGTCCTCGGCGGTCTCGCCGGGCAGGCCCAGAATGAGGTGGGTGACCACGGGGATGTCCATGGCCTTCAGGGTCCGGACCGCTTCCTCGTAGACCTCGTTTTTATAGCAGCGGCGAATGTATTCCGCCGTCTCCTCGTTGGACGTCTGCAGGCCGAGCTCTATCCAGACGGGCTTGACGGCCCGGAGCTCCTTCAAAAGCTCCAGCACTTCCGGTCCCAGACAGTCCGGCCGGGTCGCAATAGACAGGACCGCAACGTCCGGCCGACGGATGGTGGCCAGATAGCGTTCCCGCAGGTTCTCGAAACTGCCGTCCCTCCCGGGGTACGTGCCCGAGTAGCTCTGAAAATAGGCGATGTATCGCTCCCCGGAATACTTGTCCGCCACCCGTGCTTTGGCGCGGTCCACGTCGCGCTCCGCGAAGTCGCCGTACCCGCCGGCGGAACAGAAGAGACAGCCCCGCGTGTCCAGGAGCCCGTCCCGGTTGGGACAGGTGCACCCGCTGTCGAGGCTCAGCTTATAAAGCTTCTCCCCAAACGTATCTTTGCAGTAATCACTGAGAGACGTGTACGTCATACCAGTGCTTTGCCGTCGCCCCAGGCCTGGCCGACTTTTTCGCCCAGTGCATAGTAGCCAAACTGGAACGTGTCGAAGGAGATGGCGTTCAGTTTGGTGACGTCGACTTTTCCGTTCTCGTCAAGGGCCTTTTCGTCGACCTGCGTGTTCACGACTTTGCCGATGATGGCAAATGTGTACTCGGTGTCAATGACCTCTTCCAGTTCACACTCCATGACCAGCGGGAACTCCTCAATGACAGGGGCGTTCACGTGGGAGCTCGTCGTCTCATGGAGACCGGACTTCTCCCACTTGTCCGTGACGTTGTTGCCGGAGTCGATGCCGACATAGTCCGCGGCTGCCATGTTTGCCACATCCGCAATGCTGACCGTGAACGCTTTGGTCTCCAGGATATTCTTCGTGGTTTTGTGGGGTTTGCTGATGAACAGCGCCACTTCATCCATGCCGGAGCTCATGCCCCAGGCAGCATTCATGGCATTCGGCTTTCCCTCCGTGTCATACGCGGCGACGATGCACACGGGCATGGGGGTGATGAGCGCAGCAGCTTTGATATCTTTTTTCATGATGAGTTCTCCTTTAAAATAATTGAGCAGTCTTATTGTAACACTTTTGCAAACGGAGGCGATACGCAATATTGACCATAACAAGTGCCACGTTGCTACGGAGCGGTCAAGGGCAGGCTCGCCTGCCACACGCATGTGGTTCCCACCCTTGACAGTTCCTTCGCTCCGCGGCAGAAGGGGAACAACAAGCGTAAGGCGCAGAGCGCTTCCGCTTGCAACAGATCATCCGGGCGAAGTCACCGGATTGGGGCGAAAAAGGCGAAATCTGGTGAAAAACGGGAAACAAAGCTACTCAAAAGTCACCGGAAAAGCAAAAAAGTGAAGGAATCCGGTGAAATGGCGAGCGTTCGGGCCCTCTCTTCGTGCCAAAAACGCCTTTTCGAGACCGAAAGTTCACCGGATTCCGGGGAAAAGCTCCAAAACCGGTGAAACTTGCTCTCCCGGCCTTGCTCCACGCACTGTGTCGGCAGAGGTTCATCGCCCACGGAGTTTCAAAAAGCTGAGGATTTGAGCAGGGGACAGCATTCTGTGGTACACTAAGGGCAGAAACGAGGGATGTTTTTATGAAGACGTTATATCTGGCCGGCGGGTGCTTCTGGGGGACCCAGAAGTTCCTGGACCAGTTCGACGGGGTCGCGGAGACCGAGGTCGGCTATGCCAACGGGCGGACCGCGAACCCCACGTATGAGGAGGTCTGCCGGAAGGGCACCGGACACGCGGAGACGGTCCGGGTGGAGTACGACGAGACGAAGCTGTCCACGCAGGACCTGCTCCGCTATTACTTCATGACCATCGACCCTTTGTCGGTGAACCGGCAGGGAAATGACATCGGGACCCAGTACCGCACCGGCATCTACTATCTGACGGATGACGCGGCGCCGGAAGACGTGGAACTGGTGGAGGACATCTACACCGTCCTCGAAGAGGTGAAGGCCAGGGTCGGTCGGCCGCTCGCGGTGGAGGTCCTGCCCCTGCAGAACTTCTACACGGCGGAAGAGTATCACCAGAAGTATCTCGACAAAAACCCCGGCGGGTACTGCCATATCCCGCGGAACCTGTTACATCTGGAGGCAGAATGACAGAAGCGAACAAACAGGAGGCGCGGGAGCGCGCCATCCTCTGTGCCCTTGATACGGGACGTCAGGTCCTGAATGAGGCGGAGGCCGTCACGGCTGCCGTCAGCGCGTCCGGCTGGGCCCGGACCGAGGCGGAAGTGTCTCTGGAGGAGCTCCGGGAACTGGCCCGCACCGCCGGCGCGGACGTCGTCGGCACGGTCCTGCAGGCGCGGCCCTCGGCCGACGCCGCCCTCTATCTCGGCCAGGGCAAGATCGACGAGCTGAAAGAGATGGTGGACGCCGACCGGTGCGACCTCCTCATTTTCGACGGCGAGCTCTCGCCGACGCAGCTGAGGAACATCGAAAAGGCCACCGGCGCCCGGGTCGTGGATCGCACGACCCTCATCCTCGACATTTTCGCCCAGCGGGCGAAGTCCCGGGAGGGCCGCCTCCAGGTGGAGCTGGCCCAGCTCCAGTACCGCCTGCCGCGCCTCGCCGGACAGGGCACGAGCCTGTCCCGCCTCGGCGCCGGCATCGGCACCCGCGGCCCCGGCGAGACCAAACTCGAGACGGACCGCCGCCACATCGAGCGGCGCATCAAAGCCATTCGCCAGGAACTGAAGTCCGTCGAGAAACGGCGGAACATGCTCCGGGCCCGCCGCGAGAAGAACGGCGTGGAGACGGTGGTCCTGGTCGGCTATACCAACGCCGGCAAATCGACCCTCATGAACACCCTGACCGAGGCAGGCGTACTGGCAGAGGACAAGCTCTTCGCCACGCTGGACCCCACATCCCGGGCCCTGCGGCTGCCCTCCGGGCGGAACGTCATGCTCATCGACACGGTCGGTCTGGTCCGGAACCTGCCCCACCAGCTGGTGGAGGCGTTCCACTCCACGCTGGAAGAGGCGGCCTCCGCGGACGTCATCCTGAACATCTGCGACGCCTCCTCCCCGGAGTATGAAGACCACCTGCGCGTCACGGAAGAGGTCCTCAAAGACCTCGGGGCCGAGGGCATCCCCACCCTGCGGGTCATGAACAAGTGCGATCTCATTTTCGAGACGCCCCACCGGACCAAAGACACGGTCTACCTGTCTGCGAAAAACGGCTCCGGTGTCACGCTCCTGCTCGAAGCCGTGGAGGAGGCGTGCCCGAAGCCGAGGGTGCATGTCCGCTTCCGGTTCCCCTTCGAGGAGCTCTCCCAGGCCTCCATCCTGCGGGACGACAGCGCCGTGCTGGACGAGGTCTACACCGAAGACGGCCTGGAACTCGAGGTCATCTGCAGCGCGCGGATGGCGGACCACTACAAAGAATTCCTGACGGAACAGAACAAGGAGGACGAACATGTTTCTGATGATCGGCGTCAATGACGGCAAAGACACACTTTACTATGAGCGCCCCGTCTACTTCTCCCATCTCGGCCGCGCGGTGAACGTGACGGTCTTCGTGACCTTCACCCAGCTCCTGCTCTTCTTCATCCCGACCTTCAAGTGGAACAAACACTACTACGTCCAGCTGCCGAACGGCGAGGTCTACGAGCTGAACGCGAACGTGGGACAGCAGGTCGCCCGAGGACGCGACGTGGAGATCAAAGAGTCGGACCTGTTCACGTCGAGCTCCGCGAACTACTACGCGGACGGCGGGTTCTCCGGCAGCATCAAAGACTTCTTCTTCGGCGATGGGCAGAACCAGGCCAG
>CAJGDU010000089.1 GCA_904502175.1 Clostridiaceae bacterium | reverse complement strand
TGGGAGTCCAGCATGCGCTATGTCAAGCCCTACTGCGAGTCCCTCGGTCTCCGCATCTCCGACAACGACTTCCACTGCTACGGTGAGTTCCTTCGCTTCCACAAGGGCAAGCCGGACGAGAAAGACCTCGCCGACTGCGCCGCCTGGGCGAAGAACACCTTCTGCTGAATGAAAGCATAATAGTATTAAAGCACCTCTTCCGAGGTGCTTTTCATTTTGCCCTGCCGGGCAGGAGTGCCACGGTTCTCCGGCGCAGTCAAGAGCAGGCCCGCCTGCCACATGCGTGGTTCCCACCCTTGACAGCTCCTCCGCCCCGCGGCGTTTGGGACACAACAAGCGAAAGGCGCAGAGCGCTTTCGCTTGCAAAAGATATTCTGGGAAGCGGCAAGTGAGCGCTTTGCTGAGATCGGCTGTAACCACCATTTTTGCAAAAAGGGACTACGAAGCCTGTTAAAGGACTCTTTGTAGTCCCTGTTTTTCACTGTTTTGGAGAAAAGGGGGCTATAAGAACCTCAGATGGCCACCCGTAGTCCCTTTTGGGGAGAAACAAGATCGAAAAACCTGAGACCCGACAAAAAAGAGGACTACAAACGTCAAAAACTGACTTTTGTAGTCCTCTTTTTGCAATATAGTGCCTGACTTAGCCCGCAATGAAGGCTGCTTTTGGAAAAAGTCACTGGATTAGGACTTTTTTCGGGAAATCCGTTGAAAAATGGAGCCAAAACCACCCGTTTTCGAGGAAGAATACTCTTGTTCTTTGCCCAAAGTCACCGGATTGGAAAGAAAAAGCCGAAATCCGGTGAAAAACACAAGGCGGTGTCTTTCAAAAGTCACCGGAAATGCAAAAAAGAGACGGAATCCGGTGAAAACGCGCGCATTCAGGCTCGCCCGCCGCGTCAAAAATGCCTTTTGGCCTGTTGTCAACCCTATGCCGCGGGGCGAAAGGCATGTCAAGGGCTCTGCCGCCGGGAGGCGGTGCACGAGTGCGCCCTTTACTTGCCTAAAGCCACGTGGCACCTGCGCCCTACAGGCGCCCATGATTCCAGGAGCTCATCGCCTCCGCAATTGAGAACACAAAAAACTCCCTCCGGAAAACCGGAGGGAGTCTTTTTTTGTTTTGATAACGGATTTGACCGTTTAGCCGAGCTCCGCGAAGTACTTGATGGTGCGGACCATCTGGCTGGTGTAGGAGTTCTCGTTGTCGTACCAGGAGACGACCTGAACTTCGTACATGCCGTCGCCGACCTCGGTGACCATGGTCTGGGTGCTGTCGAACAGGGAACCATACTTCATGCCGATGACGTCGGAAGAGACGATGGGCTCTTCGTTGTAGCCGAAGGACTCGGAACCGGCAGCCTTCATGGCGGCGTTGATGCCGTCCACGGTGATGTCCTTGCCTTCCACGACTGCGAAGAGCAGGGTGGTGGAACCGGCCGGGACCGGGACGCGCTGGGCAGCGCCGATGAGTTTGCCGTTGAGCTCGGGGATGACGAGGCCGATGGCCTTGGCAGCGCCGGTGCTGTTCGGAACGATGTTGCCGGCGCCGGCACGGGCTCTTCTCATGTCGCCTTTTCTGTGCGGGCCGTCGAGGATCATCTGGTCGCCGGTGTAAGCATGGACGGTGCACATGATACCGGAGACGATGGGAGCATAGTCGTTCAGCGCTTTCGCCATGGGGGCGAGGCAGTTGGTGGTGCAGGATGCAGCCGAGATGATGGTGTCTTCCTTGGTCAGGGTCTCGTTGTTGACGCTGTAGACGATGGTGGGAAGGTCGTTGCCCGCGGGAGCGGAGATGACGACTTTCTTGGCGCCGGCGTCAATGTGCGCCTGGGACTTCTCTTTGGAAGTGTAGAAACCGGTGCACTCAAGGACGACATCGACATCCAGTTCTCCCCACGGAAGCTTGGAAGCGTCGGGTTCGGCATAGATGCGGATCTCTTTGCCATCGACCGTGATGGAATTCTCACCGGCTTCGACGGTGTGAAGCGCTTCGCCGATGACGCCGCAGAAACCGCCCTGGGCGGTATCGAATTTCAGAAGATTGGCAAGCATTGCGGGATCGGTCAGGTCGTTGATGGCAACGACTTCATAACCTTCCGCGTCAAACATCTGACGGAATGCGAGACGACCGATGCGGCCAAATCCGTTAATAGCTACTTTAACCATGGGAAAAACCTCCATAAAATATAAAATACAACTCGGTTGAATGACAAAACTTTGTCAAAGCGTACTCATATTATATACACCGCCATGGAATGATTCAAGGGGTTTGAGCAAATAAAGTACGCTTTAAGCGGACAAGTTTTTCGACTTATTCGTCCGTTTTTTGGGCGATTTGCTTAATCCGCTCCGCACGGACGTTTCCAATGCGCCGGTCCTCCACTTCTGACGCGGTGAAATGGATGTCGCCGAAGTCGGCTTCCGAGACGGTATCGTCCTCCGGGATGCGGTCCAGCAGGGAGATGAAGAACCCGCCGATGGTATCGTATTCCCCTTCGGGGATCTCGATGCCGAGGACTTCTTCCACCTCTTCGATGTCCGTGGTCCCGTCGAAGTCGAAGACGTTCTCATCGATCTGTTCGATGTCGTCTTCTTCGTCTTCGTCGTACTCGTCCTGGATGCTGCCGACGAGGGCTTCCAGCAGGTCTTCGAAGGTGATGATGCCGGCGGTGCCGCCGTACTCGTCGACCGCGATGGCGATCTGCGTCCGTTTCTCGTTCATGGCCTTGAAGAGCTTGTCACAGCGCATGGTCTCCGGGACAAAGAACGCTTCCCGCATGACATGGCCTGCGGACAGGCGCGGGGGCAGCGTGTCGCCGACGTAGGTGAGCAGGTCTTTGACGTAGACCACGCCGACGATGTCGTCGATGGTTTTGTGGAAGACCGGGATACGGGAGTACCCCTCTTCAATGGCGACGGCTTTCACTTCCGCGACGGGCGTGTAGTCCGCGACGGCGGTGACGTCCGTCCGATGGGTCATGAGGTCGGAGACGAAAACATCGTCGAACTCGAAGATGTTGTTGATCATT
The DNA here is from genome assembly GCA_904502175.1 of Clostridiaceae bacterium. GTDB lineage: Bacteria > Bacillota > Clostridia > Oscillospirales > Acutalibacteraceae > RUG420. The sequence goes on along the minus strand of CAJGDU010000089.1, from coordinate 2,435 downwards.
TCCCGCTGCTCGACGTCGATGGCACCGGTGTCTCCGGCGGTCTCGACCTGGGACAGGATTTCTGCCTCGGTGACCGGGTCTTCCGCCTTCAGGCGCTCGAGTCCGAACAGTTTCATGAGCACATCGGCAAAGCCGGAGGACAGGGCCACAGCGGGACGCTGCAGCGTGTAGATGAGCCAGGTGATGCCGGCGAACCGGGTGACGACCCGGTAGGGGCGCCGCTGGCCCATTCTCCGCGGGATGATGCCCGTGAGCGTAATGAGGAGTCCGGCCGACAGGACCGGAATGATGATGAGCGCCAGGACCGTGCACCAGACGGCGGGGATGCCGAGGCCGGCAAAGGCGTTCATGAGCGGCCGCGCGAAGGCCAGCGTGGCGGTCATGGCGAACAGTGCCGTCATGAAGCTGCTGGTCAGCGAAATGGCCAGGAAAACGTCGTCTTTACGGGCGATGAGCTGGCGGACCCGTTTCTTCGGGTGCTCCTCCAGTTCCTCGGCCCGGGAGTCGGGCAGGGCGTTCAGCGCGGAACGCACCAGATAGACGACTTCCTCTATAAAGAGGATACAGACGAGAATGATGATAGCGACCAGGTAACTAATAGACCCAGGGTCATCCATAGATGTGTCTCTCCTTCCGGGACACGCCGCACACTGCGGCGGTAAATTGGGTAGCTTTATTATAAACAATAAAGGGAAACACTGTCAATTTGCGCACGTTCTATGCAAAATAGCTTGAAATCGTTCCCAAAGTCGAAGAAAGTTTGTCACTCTCTTAACAAGTTCTAGTTTGTAATACAAGTCGAAATATAATATAATAATATGGCAAATCCACAGTCTTATACTGTTTAATTGGAGGCATTTTATGAGCAGAAAACTCAAGACCATGGATGGTAACACTGCTGCCGCCACCGCGTCCTACGCGTTCACGGAAGTAGCTGCGATCTATCCCATCACCCCGTCTTCCACCATGGCTGAAGTCACCGACCAGATGGCCGCCTCCGGTGTGAAGAACCTCTTCGGCCAGACCGTTCGTGTCGCCGAACTGCAGTCCGAAGCCGGTGCCGCCGGCGCCGTTCACGGCTCCGTCACCGCCGGTGCACTCACCACCACCTACACGGCATCTCAGGGCCTTCTCCTGATGATCCCGAACATGTACAAGATCGCCGGCGAACAGACCCCCTGTGTCCTGGACGTCTCCGCCCGCTGCGTCGCGAGCCACGCGCTGAACATCTTCGGCGACCACTCCGACGTCATGGCCTGCCGCCAGACCGGTTTTGCCATGCTCTGCTCCGACACCGTTCAGGAGTGCATGGACCTCGGCGCTGTCGCCCACCTTTCCACCATTAAAGGCAAAGTCCCCTTCCTGCATTTCTTCGACGGTTTCCGGACCTCTCACGAGATCCAGAAGATCGAAGTCTGGGACAATGAAGACCTTGCCGAGATGGTCGACTGGGACGCCATCGCGGACTTCCGCCGCAAGGCCCTGAACCCGGAGCATCCCGACCAGAGAGGTTCCGCCCAGTCCCCCGAGATCTTCTTCCAGGCCCGTGAAGCCTGCAACAGTGCCTACGACGACATCGTCGAAGTCACCGAGCAGTACATGGAGACCGTCAACAAGAAGATCGGCTCCGACTATCATCTGTTCAACTACTACGGCGCCGAAGACGCCGAGTACGTCATCATCGCCATGGGTTCCGTCAACGGCACCATCCAGGAGTCCGTCGACTACCTGAACGCCCACGGCGCCAAAGTCGGTCTCGTCAAAGTCCATCTCTACAGACCGTTCTCTCAGAAGTACCTTGTGAAGGCCCTTCCGAAGACCGTCAAAAAGATCTCTGTCCTCGACAGAACGAAAGAGCCCGGCTCCTTCGGTGAGCCCCTCTTCCTCGACGTCGTCGCTGCCCTCAAAGGCACCGAGTTCGATGCGGTCCCGGTCTATGCCGGCCGTTTCGGTCTCGGCGGCAAGGACACCACGCCGTCCCACATCATCCCCATCTTCGAGAACATGGAAGCCGATGCGCCCAAGACTCACTTCACCGTCGCCATCCACGACGATGTCACCAACCTGAGCCTGCCCATCGCCCCCGTTCTGGACACCGTCCCGAAGGGCACCTATTCCTGTAAGTTCTGGGGTCTCGGCTCTGACGGCACCGTCGGCGCCAACAAGAACTCCATCAAGATCATCGGTGACCACACCGACAAGAAGGTCCAGGCATACTTCGCCTACGACTCCAAGAAGTCCGGCGGTATCACCGTTTCCCACCTCCGCTTCGGCGACGCCCCCATCAACTCCGCGTACCTCATCAACAGCGCCGACTTCGTGGCCTGCCACAACGAGTCCTACATCGAGCGCTATGACATGGTCCAGGATCTGAAGGACGGCGGCACCTTCCTTCTGAACTGCCTGTGGAAGACCCAGGAAGAGCTCGACGAGCA
>CAJGDU010000088.1 GCA_904502175.1 Clostridiaceae bacterium | reverse complement strand
CCAACCGCGCCGCCAAACGCGAGAAGCGCCCGGTGAACGAGATCGGCATCCACGCCGTCCGTGCCGGCACCATCGTCGGAGAACACGAAGTCATCTTCGGCGGCCCGGACGAGGTCATCACCCTCAAGCACTCCGCCGCCTCCCGGAAGATCTTCGCCAACGGCGCTCTCAACGCTGCCGCCTGGCTCCCCGGGAAAGACGCGGGTATGTATTCGATGAAAGACTTAATTGCTTAAATGACGTCGTAAAACGAAAAGCGTAACTCTGTTCTGAGTTACGCTTTTTTCTTTTTCTTGTCTTTGATTTTGACGACGCTCTTTTTGGCGACCACCTGGTTGTACTGGCGGCGGAACTGGACGTTCACGCGGTACTTCTGCTTGCAGGGCGTGCAGCGGTAAATGGCGTGGAACGAGCTGCCGGAGAACCGCCACTCGGAGAGCTTTTCGGCGGGCGCGCCGCAGAGGATGCAGGAACAGTCCAGCATGTTTTTGTCGATGCCGGGGTCGGTCATCTCTTTGATGATGTAGGGCTTGAACAGCATCTGCTGGTAGAAGTCCTCATCGACTTCGACAAGGTAGTCGGAGAGGTCGACCTCGTCGCGGATGACCCGGTAGATGTCGCAGGCCAGAAGGCTGTCGTCCAAGGCCCGGTGCAGTGCCACGTCGGACAGGTCGATGTTCACCATTTCCGCGGCGCCGGACAGGGCGATCTGCTTTGCCTTGGGCAGGTTCTTCTGCTTCATGAAGCAGTCCTGCAGGTCCACATAGCGGTGGATATACGGGATGTGGACGTCTTTATAGGTGTATTTGTTGTTGCTGATGAGGGCGCGGATATCCATATCGCCCCAGGACATGAAGACGGTGTCGGGGTCCTCGCCCACCCAGCTGGCAAAATGCTGTGTGACGGACTGGTAATACTCCGCCCGCTGGACGTCCTCGTTGGTGATGTGGGTCAGTTTGCGGACCCGGGACGTGAGTTTCTTCTCAATGACCGGGCGGACGAAACTGGAGTAGGTATCGACCTGCCGGAGCTCCTCGTCGAGCCGGACCGCGCCGAACTCGATGATCTCATTGACATACTCCTTGTGGTACCGGTCGAACGCCGTGTTCCACTCCAGGTCCAGGATGATATATTGCATGCTCAGGCCTCTTCCTTCGGCTGCTCCGCGCCGGTCACCTCATGGAGGGACTGGCCGCCGAAGTCATCCGGATTGTTGTTTTGCACGACCACAACGTCCTTCGAACGGAACGACATGCGGCTGGTCACTTTCGAAATACCGCCGTTCACCGTCAGAAAGAAGTTGCGCAGCGGGAAGGTGTCTGACCAGTAGGTCTCGACCTTGGGGATGTATTCTCCGGCAAAGAGCGCGGAGGTGGAAAACGCGGGACGGGATGCCAGCTTCCGGTTCTCCTGTTCGGAGACGGTCTTGTCCGTGTCCACAAGTGCAAACACGAAAAAGAACAACGTGACCGTCATGAGGATGGCCAGAAGGACCATGCCGGTCCTCTGGAACCGCAGCAGGGGCAGCGCGCCCGGGTCTGTCTGTCTGTGTTTCAAAGCTAAACTCCTTACAGAAAACTAGAATCGGAAATAAAGGAACGGATTGTAGGTGGAGCCGACCATGGCAGCCGTGTCGATAAACAGCAGCACCACCGCGAACACCACAAGGCCGATATCGGCCGCTCTGGCGCGCTCTGTGCCCGTTCTGCCGAAGGCGACATACTTCTCCCGTATGACCTTGGCAAGCGGCAGAGAGGCCGCGATACAGAACAGGAAGAACACCAGATGGTTCAGAAGGACCGAAAGGTCGGTCGAGGCCGCCGCTCCGGCTTCCCCGAAGCCAAAGAGCACAGCAAAGAACTGGCGCAGGCGGGACATGTCGTCGTAGTAGAACAGTCCCCAGCCCAGCACGACAAACAGCAGCGCATAGACGTGTCCGACGAACGCCGGGACCTTTTCGAGCGCTTTCCCGAGGAAGAGCTTCTCACACAGGATGAGCACAAAGTAATACAGGCCCCAGGCAAGGAAGTTCCAGGAGGCACCGTGCCAGAACCCGGTCAGGAGCCACACCAGCAAAAGGTTGAACACCTGATGCTTCCGGTTGCCGCCGAGCGGGATGTACAGGTACTCCCGGAAGAACGTGGTGAGCGAAATGTGCCAGCGGCGCCAGAAGTCCGTAATGCTGTTGGCGATGTACGGGTAGTTGAAGTTCTCTTTGTAGTGGAACCCGAACATGCGGCCGAGGCCGATGGCCATATCGGAATAGGCCGAAAAGTCGAAATAGATCTGGAACGTGTAGCTGAGGATGCCGATCCAGGCGCCTGCCGTCGTCAGCGTGGACAGATTGCCGTCCAGGAACCCGGCAGCCACTTCTCCGGCCACATTGGCGAGGACCGCCTTTTTGAACAGTCCCACGAGGAAACGCAGGACCCCCTCCCCGACCCCGCGGCCGGTCAGCTTCCGGTCGGTGATCTGGGCCTGGATGTCGTTGTACTTGACGATGGGTCCGGCAATGAGCTGCGGGAACATGCTGACATAGAGCAATAAATAGCCGAAGTTCTTCTGCACCGGCGCCTTGTCCCGGTACACGTCGACAATGTAGGTGATGGTCTGGAACGTGTAGAACGAGATGCCGATGGGCAGCGTGAGCTCCAGCAGTTTCCAGTCCGCGTGGAACAGCCGGCCGATATTGAAGGTGAAAAAGTCGATATACTTGAAGACGAAGAGCGCGCTCAGCGAGACAGCAATGCTGACGCCGAGGGCAACTTTCGACTTCGTCGTCCCTCTCCATTGGTCTACCAGGATGGCTCCGAAATACTCCACGACGGTGGAGAGCAGCAGGACCAGGATCCATTTCGGTTCGCCCCAGGCGTAGAAGAACAGCGACATGGCGAGCAGGAAGTAGTTCTTCGCTTTCAGCGTGGGGATCAGGAAAAAGCCCAACAGACAGACCGGGAGAAAGAGATATACGAAAGATAAACTGGAAAAAACCAAGCTTGAAACACTTCTTTCAAACGGTGATCTGGTCTCGTAGATTTTCAAAGGTCTTCTGGCCGATGCCGCTGACCCGGGTGAGGTCTTCGATGGCGGCAAAGGGACCGTTCTCCGTGCGGTCGTCCAGAATAGCCTGCGCTTTGGCGTCCCCGATGCCCTTGAGGGTCTTCAGGTCTTCCAGACTGGCGGAGTTCAGGTTCACCTTCCCGGTGTCGTCGATGCCGGGAGACGCGGTCGCGGTCTCCGTCGACGGCTCCGAAGCGGTGGTCGTCTCCCCCGGCTCCGGGTCCGTGAGAGACAAAGAAACCGATGTCGTCGCGACAACAGTTTCCGTCGTAACTCCCTCCTCCACCGTGACCTCATAAGTCAGGGGCGATGAGAGCACATGATAAATGATGACTCCTGCCAGTAAAACGAGCGCTATCACAGAAAGGATCTGCTCTTGTTTGCGCAAGTGCAGGACCTCCTGTATCGATTTTACCGTACAGGATTATAACATAAAAGGACCACCGGCACAAACCGATGGTCCTGTAACTATTTGTTTTATTCTGCTTCTTCTTCCGCAGGAGCTTCTTCCTCAGCGGGAGCTTCCTCCTCAGCGGGAGCCTCTTCTTCAGCAGGAGCTTCCTCTTCAGCGGGAGCTTCCTCTTCAGCGGGAGCTTCCTCTTCAGCAGGAGCTTCCTCTTCAGCAGGAGCCTCTTCTTCAGCAGGAGCCTCTTCTTCAGCAGGAGCTTCCTCTTCGACAGGAGCTTCTTCAGCGGGAGCTTCCTCTTCAGCAGGAGCAGCTTCTTCGACAACCGCTTCCTCGACAGGAGCTTCTTCGACAGCAGCTTCCTCGGCCGGAGCTTCCTCAGCGGGAGCTTCTTCAGCGGGAACTTCTTCATCGAGGATGTCGGTCAGGTCCTCTTCGTCATCCAGCAGGCTGCGGATGGAGAGGCTGACGCGCTTCTTGTCGTAGTCGATATCGGTGATCTGGCACTTGACGACCTGGCCCTTCTTCAGGACATCGTCCGGCTTCTCGATGCGCTTGTTGGCGATCTGAGAAATGTGGATGAGGCCATCGATGCCGGGAATGACGTTGGCGAAGGCGCCGAACGCGGTCATGCCGACGATGGTGGCATCGACGACGTCGCCGGTCTCGTAGGTCTTGCTGAGAACGACCCAGGGGTTGTCCTCGTCCTTCTTATAACCAAGAGAAATGCGTTCATTCTCGAGGGATTTGATGTAAACTTCCACGGTGTCGCCGACATTGAGGACTTCGGAAGGATGCTTGATGCGCTTCCAGGAGAGCTCGGAGATGTGGATCATGCCGTCGATGCCGCCGATGTCAACGAATGCGCCATAGGAAGTGAGGGACTTGACGACGCCGGTGAAGGTCTGACCTTCCTCAGCAGTCTCCCAGAACTTCTCGCGGGCAACTTTGCGCTCTTCTTTCAGAACGTCCTTGATGGAACCGACCGCACGTTTTCTCGGCTTCGCAAGCTCAATGATCTTGAACTTGACGCGGGCGTTGCGCAGGTCTTCCAGCGGCTCGCCTCTGCTCATGGTGGCGAGAGAACCGGGGATGAAGACGCGGGAACCCTTGTCGGTGGTGGCGATGACGCCGCCCTTGTTGATATCGGTGACCGTACCTTCGATGATGGTGCCCTCTTCGGCAGCGGTCTCGAGTTCGGACCAGGCGTTGGCACTGTCAAAACGCTTCTTGGAAAGCATGATGGTGCCTTCGGCGTCATTGGTCTTCATGATGACACAGTTGATGGTGTCGCCGACTTTGACGTCGGTGGCAGGGTCCACAGTCGGGTCATAGCTGTACTCATCGAACTTGATGTACCCGGTCTGCTTTCTGCCGATGTCGACCTGGATCTCGCTGGCGGTGATGCCAACGACTGTGCCCTCGACTCTGCCGTCGGTGGACATGTTGTTGAGACTTTCTTCGAGGAGCGCCTCAAAATCTTCAGTTTCTTCGGTCATGGTTTTTACTTCTTCGGACATGGCTACAAGTACCTCCTTTATTGTTGCAGACGGCGTGGAAGCCCCTGCGGTGACACCGATGGTGTCGGCTCCATCCAGAAACGCCGAGTCTAACTCGGACGCGTCCTGAACGAGCAAAGTATCACAGTTTTTCCGGCACACTTCGTAGAGTTTGACGGTATTGGAACTGTGACGGCCACCGACAACTATCATTCTGTTTACCTGTTTGGAAAGTACTTCAGCTTCATGTTGGCGTTCTTCGGTAGCATTACATATTGTACCAAATATAGAATTATTTGTACATAATAAATTTAATTGCGTAACACACTTCTCCCACTCCTCCAGATTGAAGGTCGTCTGGGAGACCAGATCGATGTGTTTCCCCTCCCACTCGGCTTCGTGGGCGATGTACATCGCCTTCAGTTCTTCCGCGTCGTGGACGACGAATGCGGGACAGGAGGCAAACCCGAGGATGCCGGTCACCTCCGCGTGTCCCTCGGTCCCGGT
>CAJGDU010000087.1 GCA_904502175.1 Clostridiaceae bacterium | reverse complement strand
TCGCGCACATAGTCCCGCAGGAATTCCGTTTCCGGCATGTCCCACCAGCGGATATAGTTGATGAAGGGACCGCTCTCCATTTCCGCCGCCTCAATGTTCAGGCCGAACCGGGGTGCCACGTCATCCATTTTGGAGTAATAATCCAGGTAAATCTTGATCCAGTTCGGGTTGAAGTTGTACAGGTACTGGTCCACCATGTTCCGGTTCCCGTCAAGGAAGAAAACCATGGCAGAGTCAAAATCGAAAAAGTCTTTCAGGCCGTCGACGATGGACACCGTAAAATGGTACGGGTCGTGGTCTTCGCCGCAGTCGACGATGAAATCGTACAGTTTTTTCCAATCCATAAAAGCCTCCGAAAACAATATCCATAACCGGTCCGAAACCGTCAGCCGGAAACCTGTTCCAGAATATACTCTTTGACCTTATCTTCCCGGACACTTCTTTTGAGACCGGCGAGGTCCTTGCCGAAGAACATGTGGACCATGTCCATGGAGGTCCCGTCCTTGCGGGTCATCTCTTCCGCCTTCGCTTCGAGTTCCTCCTGCGTGACCTGCGGGTCGAGCTTTTTCAGCAGCTCTTTCATGACCAGATCCGACTTTGCCTCCATATAGGCTGCCTCCCGCATCTCCGGCTCCATCTCCGCCAGCTCCTGTGCTTTGTGGAGGTGGACGTTGCCGTTGATCATGGTGTCATACTGCATGTTGTGCTTTGCCTGAAGCAGAAAGTACTCGTACATTTCCTGCACGCGCTCTTCCGGGACTTCAACGTCATACAGTTTTACGAACTTGTTGAATGCCTGTTCTTTCGTCATGAGATGACCTCTCTTTCCGGAGCGGGGGTGTCGGTCAGGCCTGCCTCGGTGGTCAGCAGGGTGGAGGCGACAGAGGCCGCGCTCTCCAGCGCCAGGCGGCTGACCTTGACCGGGTCGATGATGCCGCTCTTCACCATGTCCACATAGGCGTCGGTGTCTACGTCGTAGCCGGTGCCCTTCGGTTGCTTTTGCAGGTGGGCGAGAACGGCGGGGCCGTCGAGTCCGGCATTTTTGGCGATCTGCTCCGCGGGGGCCTTCAAAGCCTCCAGCAGGACCTTCGCGCCGGTCTGCTCATCGCCGTCGAGCGTACCGGCGTAAGCGCCGAGGTCTTCCAGCACGTCCAGGTAGGCGATGCCGCCGCCGGCGACGATGCCCTCCTCCAGCGACGCGCGGGCCGCGTTGACCGCGTCTTCCACGCGCATCTTTCGTTCCCAGAGTTCCGTTTGGGTGAGCCCGCCGACATCGATGACGGCGACGCCGGAGACGAACTTGGCAAGGCGCTCTTCATAGCGCTGTTTGTTGAATTCGTAATCGGTGTTCTCCACGAGATAACGCAGCTCGCTGACGCGTTTTTCGACCGCTTCCGGGTCTCCGCCGGCACCGGTGATGACGGTCTGGTCCTTCGTGACCTTGATGTAGTCGGCGGTGCCGAGCTGTTCGCGGGTCACCTTGCGGATGTCGAGACCGAACTTGTCCGAGATGTACTGGCCGCCGGTCTGGACCGCGAGGTCATCCATGCGCCACTCTCTGCCTTCACCGTAGTTCGGTGCGACGATGGCGCACATGTCGAGCTCCAGCTCATGGAGCGGGTTGTTGATGAGAGTGAGCGCATCGGCTTCGAGGCCGTTGCAGATGACCAGGACAGACTTGCCGTCTTCGGCCGCCAGCATGAGAGCGGGGACGAGGTCCTGCGGGTTGGTGAGTTCTTTATCGGTCATCAGAACGTATGCGTCTTTCAGTTCGCAGACGGTCTGGTTTTTGTCGGTGGCCATGTAGGGGGAGATGAAGCCGCGCTCAAAGACAATGCCCTCCTGAACGTCCAGGGTGGTTTCATATTTGTGAGATTCGTCGACCCGGACTACGCCTTCCAGCCCCACGGTGTCGAGCGCTTCTCCGACCATGGCGCCGAGCTCTTTGTCTTCACAGGAGATGGCGGCCACACTGGAGAGCTCCTCGCGGGTGAAAATGCGGATGGCGTTGTCATGCAGCAGCGCGACGGCTTTGTCGGCCGCTTTCAGAATACCCTTCTGCAGGGCAATGGGGTCGGCGCCGGCGGCCACGTTTTTGAAGCCTTCCTTCAGGATGGCCTGGGCCAGGATGGTGGCAGTGGTGGTGCCGTCGCCGGCCTCGTCGTTGGTCTTGATGGCCACGGATTTCATGAGCTCGACGCCCATGTTTTCCACCGGATCCTCCAGCACGAAGGCGCGGGCAATGGTGACCCCGTCGTTGGTGACGAGGACTTTCGCGTCGGGTGCGGCCCGGTCAGAGTAGTCGGTGCCCCGTAAGTTCTGTTTCTGGTGCATGGTGGCATTGCGCCCCTTCGGGCCCAGTGTCGCCTTGACGGCGTCGGCCAGCTGGTCGATGCCCGACATCATTCTGCGGCGGATGTCATCGCCGAACGTAATGTCCTTGCTCATTGCGGATAAGGACCTCCATAACCCTTAAAATGGGGCAGGCCGTGCGACCTGCCCCGTAACAGTATACTCTAAATATCAGAATTTTGCCATCATGTCGTTGAACTTCTCGAGTTCTTCGGGATCCATGGCAAAGCCGTGCTCTTTCTGCGGATACTCTTCGTCTTTGACGTCGTCGAGCCAGCCCATGTAAGCTTCGCAGAGGAAGGGAAGCAGCTCGCCGTAGGTCTTGGCGTGGATGGCCTTGGTGGGCATGACGCCGAAGGTGTCCATGTCGACCATTTCGGAACCGTCGCAGGGCGCGCCGGCGGCAATGCCGATGACCGGGACACGGAGTTTTTCGGAGATGGCCTGGGCCACTTCCTGCGGAGTGAGCTCAATGGTCATGGCGCCCATGCCGTTCTCCTGATATTCATAGCCCCACTTGAAGATCTCGAAAGCCTCTTCCGCGGTCTTGCCGAGTCTCTTGTAACCGGTGGCGTTGGTCTGCCAGCCGGAGATGGCGCCGATGTGGCCATAGGTGGGGACCCAGTTGTCGGACATGTACTTCAGGACTTCGTTGGTGACGCCCATGGGAAGGATGGAGTCGGCGCCGTTGAAGACGAGCTGTGCGCCGTACTTGACAGCGTCCACTTTGTCAGCATAGAACTGGATGGGAAGATAGTAGTTCATATGCATGATTTTGGAATACTCACGGTACTTGATGACGGTCATCTGAGCGTTGAACCATTCACCTTCCCAGTCGGTGTTATAGGTGCTGCCGTTGCGGGGCATGAGCATACCAGGAATACGGAAAATGTCGCAGCCGACCATTTCGGCGGCCAGTGCGAAGAAGGGGCCAAGTTCCGCGGGACAGACCTGACAGATCTTCTCGCCTTCGTCTTTCATTTTCTGAAGTTTGCTCAGGCTTTTTCTGGTTTTGGAAGCGGTTGACATTTTGATGTCAGCAGTTTTGTTATCTGCCATAGTAGTTTCCTCCTAAAAGAAAAATCAATATCGCCCGGTCCGGCCACACGCGGACGACGGGACTTCTTGCAATACCCATTTTAAAAGAGCCGGGCGGTGGAAAGACATACTCAAAATTATGCAACTTATGGTAGAAAAACTGGTAGAACCCTTCCACCCGACAGTTCTGACGGGCGCCTTTTCGCTTTTCCGTACGCTTTGTCGGGTGCCGAAAACGAGCGTCCGTTTCTATAATGCAGGTGTACAGCAGGGGCGATGCATCGCCTCAGACAGAAATAATTCATTTTTAGGAGGAACCTCACTATGCTGACACTCGATTCCAAAGTCAAAGCCCTCAAGAAGAGCCCCGAAGCCACCGCCATCATCGTCAAGTACAGCCCCGGCTTCGCCACCGACCCCCAGATGAAACTCGTCCAGGGTCTCACCATGAGAAAGCTTCTCAGTTTCCCCCAGGCCGGCATGTCTGACGAAGAGATCGCCGCTCTCGAGAAAGAGCTGCTGGATGCCCAAATCGAAGGCTAACGAGCATGCAAAAAATCCCCCAGAACCGTCTGGGGGATTTTTTTCTGCCCGTTTAGCCTTCGATTTGTCTTTATTGGAACGCTCTGTCCCGCAGCTCCAGCGCCTTCAGCAGGATGAGCAGCCGCAGGCGGACATCGGGGTCCTCGAGGTCGTCCCCGAGGTCTTTCCTGATGCGGGACAGCCGCTCGAGGAGCGTGCTGCGGTGGATGTACAGGTCTGCAGCGGTGGCGGTGACGTTCAGATTGTTGTTCAGATAAGACTTCAGCGTTTCGATATAGCTTGTGGCGGAGGCCTCGTCATGCTCGAAGAGCCGCTTCAGACCGTCGGAGTAGTACATCTCGATCGACTGGTCGCCCGGCGCGTTGATGATGAGCTCCTCCAGCGCGTAGGTCTCAAAGAAGTAGAAGGTCTCGTCGGGGTCGAAGATGCTGCCGTTCTCGAGGGCGATGTGAGCCTGGGTGTGGTACCACTTCGCCGCGAACACATCGGTAAAGTCGGAACTGATGCCCACCTTCAGAGATGCTGTGTCGAACTGCTCTTCGAGGAGCCGGACGTATTCGTTCCGGGCCTCCGGGCCGTTCTCAAAAGACTCTGAGGGCACGAACGTCGTGACGGTTTCACCGTAAGAGAACGCGATGCTCCCGGGGAACATGATCTCCACCTGCTCACAGACATAAGAGGCGGGCACCTTGCTGAGCCGCTCGCCGGGCTGGAGGACGATGCATCGCCAGCGGGCGGGCAGGTCCATCTGTTCGAGGCGCCGCCGGTCTTCGGTGTCCACCGGCATGTCGTCGAGGAGGCTGCGGAGCGTCTTCCGCAGCACACTGTGGCCGGAGCTCAAAAACTGCGTGTGCTGCTTCATGGCCAGCATGAGGTAGTGGGCGAACAGTCTTATGAGGGGCTCATCGCCGGGGCGGTACGCACGGTTCTGGTACTCCATGGTCAGGCTGCCCGCGTAGTCCTCGGAGTCGAAGAGGTTGTAGCTCAGGACGGAGTGGCCGCCGATGTCGATGGGGAGGGGGTCGGTCTCGTCGATGCGCATATCCATTTCGCTGAGGAACTGGTTCATGGCGGACATGCTGAGCTTTTCGACGCCGTTTTCGTCGAGGGCCACGTTGCCGGGCCCTTCCTGGCCATAGCCCGCAACGGTCACGAAGCGGAACTCGGAGTCCAGCACCATGAGGGGGTTGCCGAAGAGCCGGGAGGTGAGCTCCGTCATCTCCGCCAGGTCCGCCGTCGTCTCGACGATCTGGTGCAGCCGGTCGTACCAGCGGCTGTATTTCTCGTAGATAGCGGTGACCGCGTTCATGAGGGCGAACGGGTCCGTCTTTTGTTTCAGCCGGATCAGGCAGCAGCGGTCCAGGTAGCTCTGGGCGAGCGCCGCGCTGCCGGAACAGACGATGACCGCGCCCTTCTCCAGCTTGAGATGGCGGGGGAACTGTTCCCCCGGAAGAATATAAAGATGGTTCGCCTGCATGGGCGCGGAGGAGTCCAGGTAGAACTCGGGCGGCCGCAGGTTCAACTCACTGGTGTGGTGCCC
>CAJGDU010000086.1 GCA_904502175.1 Clostridiaceae bacterium | reverse complement strand
GTTCAAGCCCTTCACCGAAGGGGAGCCCAGCCGGCTCGGCCTGCACGTGACCTCGGCCTGGTCCGAACGGCATGCGGCCTACGCCGCCGGCCTCGGCACCTTCAGCCTCACCCGCGCCATCATCACCGAGAAGGGCACGGCCGGCCGCTTCGGCAGCCTGCTCCTCAGCGCGGAAGTCCCCGCGGACGAGCGGCCGTACACCGGCATCGACGACTACTGCATCCGCTGCGGCGTCTGCGTCGAGCGCTGTCCGTTCCACGCCATCTCGCTGGAGCGGGGCAAGGACCAGATGCTCTGCATGGCCAGGGTCGTCCCCTCAAGATTCGTCTATAAACCGCGATACGGCTGCGGGAAATGCCAGGTCGGCGTTCCCTGCGAAGCCCGTAATCCGTCAAAAAGAGAAAATACATAAATAGGAGGAAACCACTATGTATGACAAACTGCTCAGCGAGGGCAAGATCGGCAATCTGACCCTGCAGAACAAGGTCATCATGGCTGCCATGTGCGTCTATGCCGCGGAACCGGACGGCACGGCCGGACCCCGCGTCTCCGACTACTATGAAGAGCGGGCCAAAGGCGGCGTCGGCCTCATCATCACCGAGATTGCCCGTGTCAACAACTACCACGGTCTCGGCGGCGGCCAGCAGCTCTCCATGAGTGAGGACGCCATGATCGAGCCCTTCTCGAAGTTCGTGGACAAGGTCCACTCCCACGGCACGAAGATCTTCGTGCAGCTGCACCACCCGGGCCGCCAGAACATGTCCTTCCTGGCCTATTCCTGGTACCCGATGACCAAGGTGGCTAAATTCGTGCCCCACTTCTGGGACACCCTCTTCGCAGCCGGCCGCCACGCGGACCCCGCCATGATGGATTCCCCCATGTTCGACGTCATGTCGAAGTTCATGCCCCCGGTCTTCAGCGCGGGCAACATCCCCTCCGGCCTCGGCGCCTCGTTCGTCAAGAACCAGCCCACCCGGGCCCTCTCGCTCCGGCAGGTCAAAAAGCTCGAGCAGCAGTTCATCGACGGCGCGGTTCGCGTCCAGAAGTCCGGCGCCGACGGCGTCGAGCTCCACGCCGCGCACGGCTACCTCATCCAGCAGTTCCTGTCTCCGTACACCAACAACCGTACGGATGAATACGGCGGCTCTCTGGAAAACCGCATGCGCTTCCTGCTCAACATCCTGAAGGGCATCAAAGCGGCCTGCGGCAAAGACTTCCCGGTCTCTGTCCGCCTCACCGTCGACGAATTCTACAACACCATCGGCTTCGAGGGCCGCGGCATCCAGCTGCCGGAAGGCGTGCAGATGGCGAAGAAACTCGAAGAAGCCGGCGCGGACCTCATCAACGTCTCCTGCGGCAACTATGAGACCCTGAACACCCTCATTGACACCATGAACTACGCGCCCGGCTGGAGAAGCTATCTCGTCAAGGCCGTCAAGGACGCGGTGAACATCCCCGTCGCGGGCGTCGGCGTCATCCGGACCCCGGAACAGGCCGAAGAGCTCCTCGAGAGCGGCAACCAGGACTTCATCACCCTGGGCCGTCCCCTGCTCGCCGACCCGTACTGGGTCAACAAGGCGAAAGAGGGCAGAGCGGACAGCATCCGCCGCTGCATCTCCTGCGTCACCTGCTTCGAGACCGTCGAGGCGAACGCCCTCATCGGCGAGCCCTGCGAGTGCGCGATGAACCCGCGCAACTGAAGAGAAATCAAATATAACGACAGCACCATCCGCAAGGACGGCAACGGCCGGACCGTCGTCGTGGTCGGCGCCGGACCCGCCGGCCTCACCGCGGCCAGAGAAGCGGCCGCGCGCGGCTTCAACGTCACCCTCTTCGAGAAGGAGAAGGTGCCCGGCGGCCAGCTGAACCTTGCCAAGATGCCGCCCCATAAAGACCGCATGCAGTGGGCCATCGACGACCTCACCGCCGCCGCGAAGGAAGCCGGCGCGGACATTGTCCTCGGCAAAGAGGTGACGGCGGAGACCCTGAAGGAGTGCAAGCCCTACGCGGTCATCCTCGCCACCGGCGGCGTGCCCATCGTCCCGAAGATGGAGGGCCTGGACGGCCCGAACGTCTGCACCGCAGCGGATGTTCTCGCGGGCGATGTGTCCCTCGAAGGAAAGAAAGTCGCCGTCATCGGCTCCGGCCTCACCGGTCTGGAGACCGCGGAACTGCTCGTGGAAAAGGGCAACCAGGTGACCATCGCCGAAATGGCGAAGAAGATCGGCCCCGGCGTCTACATCCAGCACTACTGGGATGTCGTCCCGACTTTGGACAAGGCCGGCGTCAACATGCTACCCGGCCACAAACTCCTGAAGGTGACGGACACCTCGGTCGTCCTGGAGGCCCCGGACAGCAACCTCAAGACGGTGGACGTCGATGCTGTCGTCCTGTCCCTCGGCGTGAAGGCCGTTCAGGACCTGGAAGCCGCCGCGAAGAGCGTTGCGGAAAAAGTCGTCCTCGTGGGCGATGCGGACAAACCCGGCAAAATCGTCAAAGCAACACGTGCCGGCCTCGAAGCGGCCGTCGCGCTGTAAAGAAATAGGAGGAATGAAACGATGTATGACAAACTGCTCAGCGAGGGCAAGATCGGCAATCTGACCCTCAAAAACCGCGTCGTCATGACCGCCATGGGCGTGGACGCCGCGGAGCCGAACGGCCATGCCGGCCCCCGCGTCTCGGACTACTACGAAGAGCGGGCCAAGGGTGGGGTCGGCCTCATCGTCACCGAGGTCACCCGTGTCAACGACACCCACGGTGTCGCCCTGGGCCAGCAGCTGTCCATGAGCAACGACGGCGTCATTGAAGACTTCGCCAAAATGGTGGACAAGATCCACTCCCACGGCACGAAGATCTTCGTCCAGCTGCACCATCCCGGCCGCCAGAACCTGGCCGCCATCGCGGACTCCTGGTGGATGCTCATGAAGGTCGGCAAGGTGTTCCCGAAACTGTGGGACATCATGTATGCCGCCGGCAAGTATGCCGACCCCGCATTGCTGGACGCTCCGATGGTCCAGAAAATGATGAAGTTCATGCCGCCCATCGTCGGCGCCTCGAACATTCCGCTGGAACTGGGCGAGACCTTCTTCAAGGGCCAGCCCACCCGCGCGCTCACGACCTGGGAGGTCAAGCGCCTGGAGAAACAGTTCATTGAGGCCGCGGTCCGCGTCAAGAAGTCCGGCGCCGACGGCGTCGAACTGCACGGTGCCCACGGCTACCTCATCCAGCAGTTCATGTCCCCGCACACGAACAACCGGACCGACGAGTACGGCGGGACTCTGGAGAACCGCATGCGCTTCTGCCTGAATATCCTCAAGGGCATCAAAGAGGCCTGCGGACAGGACTTCCCGGTCATCGTCCGTGTCGCGGTCGACGAGTTCTATGAGAAGATCGGTTACCCGGACACCGGCATCCATCTGCCGGAGGGCATCGAGATCTGCAAGATCCTCGAGAAGGCCGGCGCGGACGCCATCGACGTCTCCTGCGGCACCTATGAGACCGGCAACACCGTCATCGAGCCCATGAGCTATGAGCCCGGCTGGAGAAGCTATCTCGTCAAGGCCGTCAAGGACGTGGTCAGTGTCCCCGTCATCGGCGTCGGCGTCATCCGGACCCCGGAACAGGCGGAAGAACTGCTCGAGAGCGGCAATCAGGACTTCATCGGCCTCGGCCGTCCCCTGCTGGCAGACCCGCACTGGGTCAGGAAAGCGGAAGAGGGCAGAGCGAACGAGATCCTCCGCTGCATCTCCTGCGTCACCTGCTTCGAGACCGACGAAGCCAACGCGCTGAAGGGCGAGCCCTGTGAGTGCTCCCTGAACCCGAAGAACTGCCGCGAGATCCTCTACAACGAGAACACCCTGCCGAAGAACGGCAACGGCCTGACCGTCGCCGTCGTCGGAGCGGGCCCCGCAGGTCTGACCGCCGCCAGAGAGGCGGCCTACCGTGGCTTCAACACGGTCCTCCTCGAAAAGGCCGACCAGGTCGGCGGACAGCTGAACCTCGCCAAGGCCCCGCCCCATAAAGACAAGATGCAGTGGGCTATAGACGACCTCACCGCCATCGCCAAAGCCGCCGGCGTCGACATCCGCACCGGCGTCACCGTGGACGAGGCGTACCTGAAAGAACTGAAGCCCTATGCCATTATCCTTGCCACCGGCGGCGTCTCCGTCCGGCCGAACATCCCCGGCCTCGACAGAGACAACGTCTGCACCACGACGGACGTCCTGAACGGGTCCGTCAAACTCGAGGGCAAGCGCGTGGCCGTCATCGGCTCCGGCCTCACCGGTCTGGAGACCGCCGAACTCCTCGTGGAGAACGGCAACCAGGTGACCATCGCCGAAATGGCCGACAAGATCGGCCCCGGCGTCTGGGTCCAGAACTACTGGGACGTCATGCCGAACCTGACGAAGGCCGGCGTCAACATGCTTGCCGGACACAAGCTCATCGAAGTCAACGACGCGGGCGTCGTGCTCGAGGAGCCGGATGCCCAGCGCAAGACCGTTGAAGTCGACGCTGTCGTCCTGTCCCTCGGCGTCCGCCCGGTCAACGACCTCGCGGCTGCCGCGAAGAAGATCGCCGACAAAGTCGTCCTCGTGGGCGATGCGAACAAGCCCGGCAAAGTGGTCAACGCCACCCGCGCTGCCATGGAGGCAGTGGCCGGCTTGTAAACCAAACAAGAAAAAGACCGCGTCCGTCGACGCGGTCTTTTTATATCTATTGCCACACCAAGTATCAGCCAAGGGCCTCCATAAGGTTGTCGCCAACGTGGATGGCGCCGGTCTTGAGCGGACGGATGGTGGAATAGTCGTCAGAGTTGGTGACGATCATGGGGGTGGTGACTTTGTAGCCTGCGGCCTTGATGGCGTCGATGTCGAACTTGATGAGGGGCTGGCCCTTCTTGACATGGTCGCCGAGTTTGACCTGGGGCTCGAAGTACTGGCCGTTCAGCTGGACGGTGTCAATGCCGATGTGCAGCAGGACTTCGGACTCCTCTTCGGTCTCGAGGCCGATGGCGTGGCCGGTCTCGAAGAGGTTCGCGACTTCGCCGTCGACGGGGGAGTACAGCATGCCCTCCTTCGGCTCGATGGCAATGCCCTGGCCGAGGATGAAGCCGGAGAAGACCGGGTCATCCACTTCGTTGAGGAGCATCATTTTGCCGTTCATGTGGGCGCCGAAGACGACGTCTGCCTTTTTCGGCTTCGCGGGAACGGCCTTCACCTTGACGGGCGCCTCTTTCGGGGCCTCTTCCGCCGGTTTGTCTTCGAGAAGCGCGGGGTCTATTTTGCCGTCGCGGACCGCGTCGACAAAGTCTTCAAAGTCGGCTTTGACGAGGTTGACGCGCGGGCCGTAGATGACCTGGATGCCGGAGCCCTTGACCACGACACCGGAGGCGCCGGTGGACTTGAGCATGTCCTCATTCACAAGGTTGCCGTCTTTCAGGGTCAGACGGAGACGGGTGGCGCAGCAGTCGATGTCCACGATGTTGTCGACACCGCCGAGGCCCTTCGCGATGGC
>CAJGDU010000085.1 GCA_904502175.1 Clostridiaceae bacterium | reverse complement strand
TTGGTGAAGGTGATGTCTTTGGAGTTCTCCAGCATGCCCTTCATGGTCTTGAGCGCGAGCGGCGCCCAGGAGCCGTTTTCAATGAAGCCGACGGTCTTCTTCTGGAAGTCCCGCTCGGTCAGGTGGTTGATGAACTCCTGCATGAACGGGAAGATGCCAGCGTTGTAGGTCGTGGTGGCGAGGACGAGTTTGCCGTAGCGGAACGCGTCTTCCACGCACTCGGCCATGTCTTCGCGGGCGAGGTCGTTGACGACGACCTTCGGGCAGCCCTTCTCTTCCAGAGCCTTCGCGAGCAGTTCGACCGCCTCTTTGGTGTGGCCGTAGACGGAGGTGTAGAAGATGGCGATGCCTTCGGTCTCCACTTCATAGGAGGACCAGATGTCGTAGAGGTTGATGTAATAGCCGAGGTCGCCCTTGAGGACGGGACCGTGCAGGGAGCAGATGGTCTCGATCTCGAGGCTCGCGGCCTTCTTCAGGACGTTCTGGACCTGTCTGCCGTACTTGCCGACGATGCCGATGTAATACCGTCTGGCCTCGCATGCCCAGTCTTCCTCGACGTCGTTCGCGCCGAACTTTCCGAAGCCGTCCGCGGCGAAGAGGACTTTGTCGGTGGACTCATAGGTCATCATGACTTCCGGCCAGTGGACCATGGGCGCCGCGACGAAGTTCAGGACGTGCGTGCCGAGTTCCAGAGTATCGCCCTCTTTGATGACGATACGCTTCTCCTCCGGAATGGGGTCGTTCGGGAAGAAGTTGCCCATCATGTTGAATGCTTTCTCCGAGGAGACGACGGTGGCGTCCGGATAGGTCTTCAGGAACTCGATGATGTTGGAGGAGTGGTCCGGTTCCATGTGCTGGACAACCAGGTAGTCCGGCTTGCGTCCGCCCAGTTCACGGGCGAGGTTGCCGAGCCACTCTTTGGTGAAGTTCCGGTCGACGGTATCCATGACAGCGATTTTCTTGTCCAGGATGAGATAAGAGTTGTATGCCATGCCGTTCGGAACGACATACTGACCTTCAAACAGGTCGATTTCGTGGTCGTTGACACCGACATATTTGATGTCGGCACTGACGGTCATAGTGCGATCTTCCATAAAGCTTGTATTTCCTTTCTTGAAGCCGGCGGGGTTCAGCCGCCGATGACTTTGTTGACTGCGTCTAAGAGCTGCGCGTTCTCCGGCAGGACGGCGGCGCCGTAGTGCTGGCCGGCGAAGCGGTCTTTCAGGATCTTCGTCGAGGCGTCGTTGTATCCGTTCAGGATGCTGACGTCGACGGCAATGACATCGATGTCGCCTTTCTTCAGGGCCTTGTACAGGCCTTCATACGATGTGTAGGAGACGAACTGCGGTGTCACTTTCAGCTGGTTGGCGGTGGCGATGTACTCCATCATATCGTGACGGGTGGTGGAGTTCTTCGCGACGCCCACGACTTTGCCGTCCAGGTCCGCGAGGGACTTGATGTTGTCGGTGCCGAGGGAGTCGGCATCCTCGGGACGGTACCGGACCATGAGGCCGATATAGCTCGTGTAATAGCTGTCGGAGAGGGCGAATTCCTTCGCGCGCTCCTTGGTCTTCGTGTACGTCGCGAGCATGAGGTCGATGTCGCCGTTGCGGAGTTTTTCTTCGCGGTCCGCGACCGTGACGCCGACGAGCTTGACGCGGTCGCCGAGCTCGGCGCGGTTGACGCCGAAGACCTCACAGCCGATGTTGAGGGCGAGTTCGACTTCGAGACCGCTCCACTCCCCCGTCTCCTCGTCATAGTAGGAGAGTTCGGGGACGTCGGTCTTCACGCCGACCACCAGCTGACCTTTTTTCTTCAGCTCTTTGAGGTAATTGTTGTTGACCTTGACCGGTGCGGTCGTCGGCTCCTCGGGCGCCGGTTTCTGCGTGCAGCCCGCGAACAGAGCGAGGCACATCGCCAGAAGCAGCGCAAGGGCCGTCAGGCGTTTACAGCGTGAGTTCCGGGACACGTTCGCTCACCTCCGAGGAATTGAAGACGTCTTTGTCCAGGTCGCGGTTCTGGTACGCGACGATGGTGGTGACTGTGGCGTCGCCGGTGATGTTGACGGCGGTCCGCATCATGTCGAGGATACGGTCGACGCCCATGATGAGGGCGATGGCCTCCACGGGGATGCCGACGGAGGCAAAGACCATGGACAGGGTGACCAGGCCGACCGACGGGATACCGGCGGTACCGATGGATGCGAGGGTGGCGGTGGCAATGACGGTCAGGTAGCCGGTGACACCGAGGTCGATGCCGTAGGCCTGGGCCGCGAAGACGACCGCAACGCCCTGCATGATGGAGGTGCCGTCCATGTTGACGGTGGCACCCAGCGGGATGGTGAAGGAGGAGACTTTGCGGCTGACGCCCATTTTCTCTTCCAGTGTTTCAATGTTGAGCGGGATGGTCGCGTTGGACGTGGAAGTCGAGAACGCGAAGGCAATGACCGGGAAGAACTTCTTCAGGAACTTGAAGGGGTTCAGTCTGGTGAAGACGAACAGCAGGAGCATGTAGACGATGAGCAGCTGGATGGCCAGGCCGCCGGTGACGGAGCCCATGTACTTGAGCAGCGGCACGAAGGCGTCGAAGCCGAGGTTCGCGAACGTCCGGGCGATCATGCAGAAGACGCCGTAGGGGGCGAAGCGCATGACAAGGTTCGTCATTTCCATCATGAGGTCATTGGCCTGGAGCAGGAAGTTCGCGATGATGGAGCCTTTCTCCTTCATCTTTGCCAGCAGGATACCCACCAGCAGCGCGAACAGGATGACCTGGAGCATGGTGCCCTGAGCCAGAGAGGCAAAGGGGTTCTCCGGGATGATGTTGAGGATGGTGTCCACGGCGGAGGTGCCTTCCGCGACAGTGACTTCACTGCCGGCAATGGAGGACATGTCGAGGCCGATGCCGGGGCGGACAACGGTGGCCACGCCAATGGCGACGGTGACGGCGAGGGCCGTGGTGCAGAGGTAGAACAGGATGGTCTTGCCGCCGACTTTTCCGAGGGTCTTGGTGTCTCCGATGGAGGAGGAACCGGTGACCAGGGAGCAGAAGACCAGCGGGACGACCAGCATCTTCATGAGGCGGATGAAGCCCTGACCGATGACGTAGAAGATGCCTTCCACGAAGATGGTGTCACGGACGTAGCTCGCCGGGATGAAGAGGTTGAAGATGACGCCGACCACGAGACCGGCGATGAGGCCGATAAAGATCTTGGAGGTCAGGCCCATCTTTTTCCGTTCTTTTTTCTGTTTGGGCTCTTTGAGTTCCGGGGTCTGATCGAGGATCTTCTCTTCAGACATTTAGATCGCCTCCTTGTGCCGTTTTACATAAGCGTCGAAGTCGTCTTTCCAGTGCGGCATCTCGTAGATGCCGGTCATTTTCATCATGAGGTTCTCAAGGAGTGTGGAGGTGGCTTTCTCGCCGGCGAACACGCCTTCCGCGAGGCGGTCGTCGTAGCCGTACGCCCGGAGGATCTCCTGGGCGAAGGACCGGCGGGAGCAGGAGCCTTCACAGGAGGCATGGTAGATGCCGTACTCCGTGTGGTCGAGCATGAGGCAGACGAACTTGGCGAGGGTCAGGGCGCTGGTGGGCGTGCTGATGACGTCCATGGGGACCTCAAAGGCCTCGCCGGCTTTCGCGCGGTCGAGACAGCGGGTCATGAAGTCGTCCTGGCCGGTGCCGTAGACCCAGGAGCTGCGGATGACGAGGTGCTTCGGGTTCAGCTCGCGCACGTAATTCTCCCCCGCCAGCTTGGACTTTCCGTAGACCGTCTGCGGCGTGGGGGTGTCGAACTCAGTGAGACGGATGCCGCTCTTGCCTTCGAACACGTCGTCGGTGGACATCTGGATGATCTTCGCGTTCGTGCGCTGGGTGGCCATGGCGAGGTTCCGGGCGCCGAGGGCGTTGATCTTGAATGCCTCGACCATGTTCTTTTCGCACTCCTCCGGGTCAGACATGCTGGCGCAGTTGATGACCACGGTGGGATGGTAGACGTCCATGGCGGCGTCGACAGCCTCCAGGTCGGTGATATTCACTTCTGCCCTGTCGGTCCCGATCACTTTGTTCTCGGTGTCCTGACAAAGCATCTGCACAAGGGCGCTCCCGAGGCGGCCGGCCGCTCCGGTGACCCAGATGGTATTTTTGGTCATAAGGCTTCACGCTCCTTTTCCGTTCAAAAATGCCCCAAAAAAGGGCTAGTATTGGTTACATTATAACAAATAAAAGGAGCCTGTCACAATGGGCAGACTCCATAAGGTTTTGATCGAAAATTTGACACATGTGCGCTCACCAGCCGGCGAGCTCTCCCTTCTGCATGGCGCCGATGATCTTCTGCTGCAGACCGGGGTACTGTTCCTCCAGTTCCTTCACGAGCGCGTCCACGCCGGCCCGTTCGGTCTGGTGGTCGATGGGACACTCGCTCTTCACCACGGGAAGCCCCTGGCGATGCACCGCATTGATGATCTCCTGCTCCGGGGTGAAGACCAGCGGGCGGATCATGGTCAGGTCCTTGCGGGACAGGTACGTGACCGGCTTGAAACAGTCGATGGTGCCGAGGTCCAGAAGGTTCATGAAGAACGTGTTCACCGCATCGTCCTTGTGGTGGCCGAGGGCTATTTTGTTGCACCCGAGCTCTTTGGCGAGGGTGTGCAGCCGGCCCCGGCGCAGGTTCGCGCAGAGGCTGCACGGGTTCTTCTCCTCCCGCGTCTCGAAGACCACGTGGCCGATGTTCGTGCGGTCCACAACGTACTTCACGCCGAGTTCCTCGCACATGGTTGCGATGGGCGAATAGTCCGCCTCTCTCCCCTCGAACCCGGGGTCCAGGGTAATGCCGATGACCTCGAACTGCTTCGGATAATAGCGCCGCATCTGCGCGAGACAATAGAGGAGCGCGACCGAATCTTTGCCGCCGGAAACGCCCACGGCGATGACGTCGCCGTCCTGCACCATGTCATAATGGTCCATGGCGCTGCGCATATATCCCTGCACTTTCTGCATGAGCTCCCCTCCCGTCTGTTTTTCGCTGGAGTTCTATTATAAACAAAGTAAGTTTCCCTTGCAATTGCCCGCCGTTTACGGTAAAGTATTACATGTTCTTGGTTGATTAGCTCAGCTGGTTAGAGCGCCCGCCTCACATGCGGGAGGTCGAGGGTTCGAGTCCCCCATCGACCACCAAAACAAAGCACCCCATCCGGGGTGCTTTTCTTTTTGCGGCAGGGGTGCCACGGCTCTTCGGGGCTGTCAAGGGCAGGCGCGCCTGCCACACCCATGTGGTTGCCACCCTTGACAGCCCCTCCGCCCCGCGGCAGGGGGTGGACAACAGGCGTAAGGGGCACTGCGCGCCCTTGCGCCTGCAGGGATACAGACCAAAAGGGCTGTTCTTGCAGTTTGACGCGTAAGTTTGAGCATGAGAAGTGCTCAGATTACGGGCCAGGCTGGCCTTTTTTGCAGTTTGACGCGTAGGTTTGGGCTTGAGAAGTGCTCAGATTACGGGCCAGGCTGGCCTATTTTGCAGTTTGACGCGTAAGTTTGAGCATGAGAAGCGCT
>CAJGDU010000084.1 GCA_904502175.1 Clostridiaceae bacterium | reverse complement strand
GCGTTCCTGTTCCGGCATCTGAAGGACAAGAATGACGAAGCGGAGGGCTGACCATGAAAAATCTGCGACTGAAATCGGCCCGGGCGGCGAAGGACCTGTCCCAGGCGGACCTGGCCGCACTCTGCGGCGTGTCCCGGCAGACCATCAGCGCCATTGAAAAGGGCGACTACAACCCGACCATCAACCTGTGCATCAGCATCTGCAAAGCACTCGACAAGACCCTGGACGAGCTGTTCTGGGAAGAATAAGCACACAGTCAAAACCCGTCGCGGTCCCAAAGACCCGGCGGGTTTTTCCTTTAGTCAATTTGTTTATTGATAAGAAAATCGCCCTTGTTTGCCCCATAAAAGAAAAGTTATACTGAAAAGCAGAGGAGGGATGTTATGTATCCATGCTGTGCCATCATCATTCTCATCCTGTGCGGCGTCTACGGCGTGCGGGACAAACTCAAGGTGCTGTTCAAACACCTGAAAAAGAAACTGCGAAAAGAAGAGACCTCAAGCGAAGAACTGAAGAAAGACCTGGAGAATACGAAATATTACAGCTTTTTCGAGCGGGACAAGGAAGGGAGATATCAAGATGGAAGAACGCAAGTTATCGATCTACGAAACAACGGAAGTTGACGGCCCTGTTACCAAGAAACATAAACGCCGCATCTGGATCGAGTATGCGGTCATGGCCCTCATCGGCCTGCTGCCGTTCATTCTGGACCTGAGCTGGGCCTGGAAAGTGGCCGGCGCCGGCCTCATCGTCCCGGGCGGCGGCTTCCTTGCCATGGGCGGCGTCAGCGGCATCCTCCTGTTCCTGCTGGTCGTGGTCATCATGCTGCTCATCGGCCTGTTCCCCTGGTGGGCCACCGGCGCGCAGTTCATGCCGTTCCTCGTCTGGTGGGGGACCGCGGCACTCACCGCCACCGTCTGGCTGCGCGACCCCAAGTGGGGCCCCGTCACCGGCCTCATCCTGACGCTCGCCGCGGCGGTACTGTATTTCATCGCCACGCGCATCCACAACGTCCGGAAACGCAAGGCCGCGCTCGCGCGCCAGAAAGAGCGCCTGGAGTTCTATAAGGAAGAGATCCCCGCCGAGGAAGCCATGGCGGAACCCGAGGTCCCGGACGGCGAGTTCGAGCTGACCGAGGAAGAACTGCGGCACGAGCAGTACCTGTTCGACACCGCCTTCGCGCCCTACGGCTCCTTCTGGGGCTACAACAACATCCACTCCCAGCAGTTCTCCCTGAACTCGCTGCGCTATCAGACGAACCTCATGCTGAACACGCTGCAGCAGATCCAGTGCCAGTACACCCCCAACTTCCAGGGCTACGCCAAGGAGGCGCAGGAGAACCTCATCAAGTTCTACACGCACCCGAAGTCCTGGCGGTACTGGCGCCTCGAGAACATCTGGGGCAACCTGAAGTTTTCGGGCGACCCGTTCAAGTGGGACAACGTCATGATGACCGGCTTCTTCCTCGTGAACGTCACCATGTATACGAGGAACAACGGCGATAAACGCTATGAAGAACCCGGCAGCATCACCTTCAAGGACAAGCTCGGCACGTACCCCTATGACATCCACAAGATCGCGAACCGCATCGTGGAGAACTGGGCGGGGCACGACTACACCGTCTACCCCTGCGAGCCGAACTTCATGTACTCCCTCTGCAACTGGAAGGCCATCCAGAGCATCATCAGCTACGACGGCATTTACGGCACGACCATCTGGAAGGACCACGAACTGGAAGTGTACAACTCCTTCGTCCGTGAGATGACTCTCCCGGACGGCAGCTCGTACCTGTTCAAGTCCGGCCGCACCGGTGTCGGCATGAACCTGCCGCTGCCGACCGCGGAGAGCTTCCAGATTCCCATGTACAACACGGGCGACCCGGAACTCGCCCGCCAGACCTATGCCTTCTTCCGGCAGGGGACCTATAAGAGAGACCGGGACGGCACCCTCATCCACAAGGCCATCCCCGTCGACCACGGCAACTTCAAACTGAACTACTGCGACACCGCAGCCCTCGCCATGATGCCCGCCGCGGAAATGGGCGACAGAGAAGCCTATGACGCCGCGAAGCGCACTCTCGACGAGAAGGGCGAGAAGATCATCGAAGAGAACGGCGCTGTTCACTTCAAGTGCTCTTCAGAGGTCAACGCGGCCCTGCTGCAGTCCATGATCAACACCCATAACGGCTGGCGCCGCGCCGTCGTCGACGGCCCCGCGGCGTGCACGAAGACCGGCCCGCTGCTGACCGATGCCGCCTACCCGGACGTCCTGGTCGCGAAGGCGTTCAGCCACGGCGACGACCTCGAACTCGTCCTGTACCCCTGTAATGCGAACGGCTGCGACACCACGCTCGG
The DNA here is from genome assembly GCA_904502175.1 of Clostridiaceae bacterium. Lineage (GTDB taxonomy): Bacteria > Bacillota > Clostridia > Oscillospirales > Acutalibacteraceae > RUG420. The sequence goes on along the minus strand of CAJGDU010000084.1, from coordinate 3,203 downwards.
CCTCTCCCGCCTGGCCGCCGGCAAGGCGTACACGGTGAAGGAGACCGGCGCGCAGTTCATCGCCGACGAAAACGGGGAAGCCAAACTGGCCGTCACACTGGCCGGCAGAACTCCCGTCACGGTCATTCCTGCATGAAAACAGTCCGTTTATTCGTGGACGGCATGTACTGTGCCGCCTGCGGGATAGACATTGAGCGAACCCTGCATGCCCTGCCCGGCGTCACCTCCGCCAACGTCTCCGCGCTGGAGAACAGCGCCGCTGTCTGCTTCGACGAAACGGAGGTGTCCCAGGAGGACGTGCTCCAGGCCATTGAGCGGACCGGCTATCACGCCGTCGAGTACACCTACGGGACCGTCGCCCGTCTCCAGGAGGAGAAGAGCCGGCGGCTCCTGCGCAAGGTGCTCCTCTCGCTGCTGATGACGGTCCCGCTGACCATGGCCGTCCCCCTGCCGCTGAAAGCGGTCCTGGCGACTGTGGTCCAGTTTTATATCGGCGCCGAGTTCTACCGGGACGCGGCCAGGGGCCTGAAAAACAAAACCCTGAATATGTCCTTCATGGTGGCCTTCAGCACGACCTGTGCCTGGGCCTACAGTTTCTATGCTTTTTTACGGGGGCTGACGAGCGAGATCTACTTCGACTCGTCTGCCCTCATTTTGACGATGGTGCTCACCGGACGCCTGGTGGAGCAGCGGCTGAACGCCGGGACGGACAACGCCCTGGCCGCCCTCTATGAGAAGATCCCGAAAAAGGCGGTCGTCCTGCGGGATGGCGCGGAGGTCGAAGAGGAGACGGCGGCGGTCCGGCGCGGCGAGGAGCTGCTCATCCGCGAGGGCGACCGGGTCCCCCTGGACGGTGTCGTGCGGTCCGGCAGCGGGTTCGTCGACGAGTCCATGCTGTCCGGCGAGGCTGTCCCCGTCCGCAAGAGCGCGGGGGAGGCCGTGTACGCCGGCACCCTGAACACCGAAGGCGTCTTCACCATGGCCGTGACCGCGGAGCGGGAACACACCCTGCTCTCCGACATCATCGTCGACGTGACCGCGTCGTTCTCCGCGAAGAGCCCGCTGCAGAGCCGCACGGACCGCGTGGTCCGCTGGTTCTTCCCGGCGGTGCTGGTCCTGGCCGTCGCCGCCTTCCTGGCCTGGCTTTTGTTCCTGTCCCCGGGCGATGTGTCCCGGGCGGTCCGGACCTTCATCAGCGTCATCATCGTGGCCTGCCCCTGCGCCTTAGGCATTGCGGTGCCCCTTTCCGTGTCCGCCGCCGTGTCGGCCGCCGCGGAAAAAGGCGTCGTCATCAAAGAGAGCCGGGCGGTGGAAGACCTCGCGGAGGTCGCCTGGGTCGGGTTCGATAAGACCGGGACCCTCACCCGCGGCGCCTTCGACGTCACGGACATCGTGCTGCTGGACGCTCCGTCGGTCGAGGCACTCCTGCTGGACGCCGCCGTGGCGGAGAAGCAGTCGTACCACCCGCTGGCCGAGGCCGTCCTGCGCAAGACCGCGCTGCGTCCGGAGGACATCCCGATCGCAGATGCGCTCCGCTCGTTCCCCGGCAAAGGGGTCCTCGCGGAGTGGGACGGCCACACCATAGCCGTCGGCAGCCCGGACTTCGCCCGCGAGCAGGGCGCGCCGGAGGCGTCCGTCGCACGCATTCTCGACCAGCTGGGCACCCAGCGCAAAACGGTGCTCCTCATCTGCCGGGACGGCGTCGTCGAAGGCGCCTGCTTCCTGACCGACTCCCTCCGCGAGGAGGCGCCCGGCACCATCCGGGAGCTCTCGGACCTCGGGGTCCGGACCGTCCTCCTCACCGGGGACAAGGAGGCGCCCGCCCGCCAGGCGGCCGAGCAGGCAGGCCTGGAGGAAGTCTTTTCCGGCCTGCTCCCGGAGGAGAAGACCGCCTTCCTGAAGGCCGAGCAGGAGAAGGGGACCGTCATTGCCATGGCGGGCGACGGCCTGAACGACATCCCCTCGCTGGCCTGCGCGGACATCGGGTTCGAGCTGGGCGGGAAGACCGCCCTGGCCGGGGAGACCGCCAACGTCGTCATCCTGAACGGCGACCTGTCCCGCATTCCCTGGTGCATCCGCCTCGGCCGCAAAGCCGTGCGCAACATCCGGCAGAACCTCGTTCTGTCGTGTCTCTATAACGTTATTGCCCTGAGTGTGGCCGCGGCGGGACTGCTCAACCCGGTCCTGGCGGCGGCCGCCATGTCCCTGAGTTCGATTTCCGTGGTGCTGAACGCATCGCGCATGAGGAGGAAAAACACGTGAAGCGAAAGACGACGGATGTCATCCTTGCCGTGCTGGCCGTCCTGCTGCTGGCCTTTGTGCTGGTGCAGTACGTGTTCCGCCTGGACCTGCTCATGCCCGTCATGGAGTGGCTCCGGGGGAGAGGCCTGGAGCGCCCGGTCATCTCCGAGAACGCGGGTCTCGGCATGGTCTTCCTTTACGGCCTGCTGTCCTCCATCCACTGTGTCGGCATGTGCGGCGGCATCGTCCTCAGCGTCACCTCGAACGAGCAGGCGAAGTCCCGCGTCCTGGAGAACGTGAAGTACCAGAGCGCGCGCATCCTCTCCTACACGCTGGTCGGCCTGGTGCTCGGCGCCCTCGGCTCCGTGCTGTCTCTGTCGGATGCCGTCCGGGGCTATGTGCCCATCGTCTCCGGCGTCCTCATGTTCATCATGGGCGTCTCCCTGCTGTTCGGGCAGGCCGCGTTCTCGGTCCCGAAGTGGTATTCCCGGTTCCTCGGGCGCTTCTACTCCGCCAACGCGTTCGTCATGGGCGCGCTCACCGCGCTCCTGCCCTGCGGGACCATGCAGGCCATCCAGTTCTACGCGGTGGCGGCCGGGAACCCCGGAAAAGGGGCCCTTGCCATGTTCCTCTTCGCCCTCGGCACGCTCCCGCTTTTGTTCCTGTTCGGCGCGCTGAGCTCCGTCTTTGAGTCGCGAAACTGGAAGTGGGTCCTGCCCGTTTCCGCCCTTCTCGTCATCTTCCTGGCCATCCAGATGGTGCTCAAAGGGCTGGCAATGGTGGCCTGAATCGCCAGTACACATATGTACAGGAAATTTGACTCCTGTATAATATTTATGTTAAAGTACTTAAACGCACACACAAAAACCACACAAACAAAATCACCACATCAGAAACAGGAGAAGCATTTTGAGAAAGAGAAACGCACTCGTCGTGACTCTGCTGGCGCTTGCCATGCTGGT
>CAJGDU010000083.1 GCA_904502175.1 Clostridiaceae bacterium | reverse complement strand
GTCCCTCAACGAATCCGACGTGGTCCTCTCCATCGGCAAACAGCTCGCCTCCGCGCTGGAGCGGGCCGGTTACAAAGTGCTCCTCACGCGGGACGGCACAGAGGACCCGAACATCAACATGGCTTACACCGAGTACGACCCTGACGGCCGGGTCAACCGCACCTGCGCCTCCAGAGCGAAGCTCTGTCTGAGCCTGCACCTCAACTCCAACAAGAACGCCGGTCAGAACGGCGTGCAGATCTACCGGGCGAGGCAGTCGACCGATGCCTTCGCGAAGTGTATCGCCAATGAACTCGTGAACGGCACGGCCCTCGACTACTCCACCATGGGCGGCCGCACCGCAAGAGGCGTCTACACGAAGACCTTCTCGAACCGGGACATCGCCGAGGCCCGCAGCAAGGCCCGGAAGAAAGGCTACACCTTCTACGATGTCACGACGGCCACCGACTACTTCTTCATGATCCGGGAGTACGGCTGTCTGGCCACCGGCGCCTACGTGGACGGACGCAACCCGGACTACGGCACGAACGAGTACCGGACCGCGAACCAGGGCGTGGCGTCCTGCCTGTGCGAGCTGGGCTTTCTGACGAACGAACACGACCGGCAGGTCCTGCTGAACGGCCAGCGGGCCGTTGCCCGGGCACTGACGAACGGGGTGGACCGGTACATCGCCTCCCTGTATGAAGCGCCTGCGAACGGCGCGCCAAGCACCGACCTTCTGGCAAAGGAGAGCATATGAACGTAACGACCAGACTGTTTCCGGACCCCCGGGGCGATGCACCCCTTCCGGTCACGGAGTACACCATGACCAACGACCAGGGCATTTCGGTGTCCGCCATCAACTATGGCGCCATCCTCACCGACGTCCGGGTGCCGGATAAAACGGGGAAGGTGGAGAGCATCGTCCTGCGGTTTCCCGACCTCTCCGGCTATATCGACCACGCCGACCTGTACCTCGGCGCCCTTGTCGGGCGCACGGCCGGGCGCGTGGACGGCGCCTCTTTCGAGCTGGAGGGAACGACTTACGACCTGCCGCAAAACGACGGACGGAACTCTCTCCACGGCAACGGCGAGTTCTCGACCGCCTTCTGGGAGGCCGAAGTCTTCGACGCGCCGGACCCGTCGGTCTGCGAGGCGCGGCAGAAGGTTGCGGTGACCTTCCTGTACACCAGTCCCGCCGGTTCCAACGGTTTCCCGGGCGAAGTCCACGCGGAGGTCACCTACCAGCTGGACAACAGCAACAACTTCCAGATCCTGTTCCGGGCCGACACCGACGCCGACACGGTCCTGGACCTCACGAACCATACCTATTTCAACCTGAGCGGGGACCAGAAGACCGACATCCTCTCCCAGGTGCTCATCGCCGATGTGGACCGGTTCGTCGAACTGAGAGAAGATCTCATTCCCACGGGGAACATCCTGCCGGTGGACTTTACCGCCTTTGATTTCCGGCTGGGGGAGACGTTTTCGCAGGGCCGCGCTTCCGACCATCCGCAGAACGTCATGGTGGGCCACGGGTATGACCACCCCTTCCTGTTCCGGGAAGAGGGGAGCCACTCCCTGCGCATGTCCGACCCTGAGTCCGGGCGGGCGCTGACCCTGACCACGGACGCACCGGCCTTTGTCATGTACACCTGCAATGCCCCGGCGGCCGGGGTCGAACTGGCCGACGGTCCGCTGGTGCCCTTTGCCGGCGCGGCGCTCGAAGCCCAGGGCATCCCGGAGGCCATCCACCATCCGGAATGGCCGTCTCCCGTCCTGCGCAGGGGCGAGGTTTTCACGCGGCAGACCGTATGGTCTTTTGGCATCCTCTGACTTGACGGAACCCCGCATAGTCGCATATAATATATAGCGTTATGCGGGTATAATTTATCGGTAGAATGTGACCTTCCCAAGGTCAATAGGTGGGTTCGACTCCCATTACCCGCTCCATTTTTTTGCCCTGAAGCCAGAAAGAAGGTATCTTCCTCATGAAACTGCAAGAGTCCGGTGAGATGTATCTGAAGACCATTCTGCGCCTTTCGCTCCAGCAGTCTTCGGTCCGTTCCATCGACATCAGCGAGTTCATGGGTTTCTCCAAGCCCAGCGTCAGCCGGGCGGTCTCCATCCTGAAGGAGTCCGGGTACATCACCATCCATGAGGACAAGTCCATCACTCTGACGGAAGAGGGCAGGAAGATCGCCACCCATCTCTACGAGCGCCAGGTCGTCCTGTCCTACATGCTTCGGAAGATGGGTGTCGACGAAGAGACGGCCTATGAAGATGCCTGCCGCATGGAGCACATCGTCTCCGACGAGAGTTTTGAGCACATCAAACAGTACCTGAACATCGCGGATGAGGACATCGTTCTTTCCGCCGACCCGAAAACAGGGCTTCTGAAAGCCGATTGAGTTAACAAAATCAAGGCGTATTGCGACAAGCAATACGCCTTTTCTTATATTGAATAACTGGACATTTTCGTTTATAATGTAAGATGAATATTAAGATTGGGTGCATCGCCACCCCGAATGGGAGAGTTTTACCATGAGAATTCTGATCGTAGAAGATGAAGTCCGCCTCGCGGAAGCGCTTGGTGAGATCATGAAATCCCAGCGGTATACAGCCGATATCGTCCATGACGGAGAAGCTGCCTTCGACAACGCGATGAGCGGCATTTATGACTGCATCATCCTCGATGTCATGATTCCGAAGGTAGACGGTTTCGAAGTGGTCCGCCGCATGCGGGAAGAAAAGAATACGACCCCGGTCATCATGCTGACGGCAAAAGATGACACGACTGACAAGATCAAAGGTCTCGATGCCGGTGCCGATGACTACCTGACCAAACCGTTCGTCCCGGGCGAGCTGCTCGCCCGTGTCCGTGCCATCTCCCGCAGACAGGGGGAAGTGGTCATGGATGAACTGGAGTTTGAGGACATCAAACTGTCCCTTTCCAACTATACGCTGGAGGGCAACGGCAAGTCCCTTCCGCTCGGTCCGAAAGAGTTTGAGATCATGCGGCTTCTCATGGCCGCGCCGGGTGTCATCGTCCCGAAAGAAGACTTCATCGTCAAAGTCTGGGGTGCTGAGTCCGACGCGGAAGACAACAACGTGGAAGTGTACATCTCGTTCCTGCGCAAGAAGCTGAAACACCTCGCTTCGAGGGCAGGCATTGCCACCATCCGCAAGATCGGGTATCGCCTGGAGGTGAGCCAGAAAGTTGCTGAATAAACTTCGACGCCGCTTCATCATGGATACGATGGTCCTGGCGCTCATCATCCTCATCGGCAGTATCACGCTCCTCATCTTCGCATCCTATACCTATGCGCAGAACAGCGCAAACGATATCATGTCAGATGTGCTGAAGCCGATCACAAAGGAATCGGTCACATTCGAGAAGGGAAAAGACGGGAAGAAGACCGCCGTCCTGAAGCAGGATACTTACGAGCACCATGACGACGTCGCCATCCTCATCCTGTCAGAAAAAGGAGAGATCCTGGCCTTCGAAACCCCAGGAAAGAAGCTTCGGAAAACGATCGAGGAAAACCTCGACACCACCGTGAACTATGTTCTGGAGCGGGAAAAGAACACCGGTATCGTAGCGACCCAGCCGCTGCGCTATGTCCGGATGCCGCTGGATGGCATCGGGACAAAAGTGGCGCTGATGGACCGTACTTCCGAGACCGAACAGGTCTATTTCCAGTTCCGGCTGTACATCGTCCTGGCCTTCATCATCATCATTCTGCTTCTGGCCGTCTGCGACTTCCTGGCCCGTCGGTCTATTTCCCCGGTCGATGAAGCCATCAAGACGCAGCAGCAGTTCATCGCCGACGCGTCCCATGAACTGAAGACTCCGCTGACCGTCATCCTGGCGAACCTCGACATTATTTCCGACCACCCGGATCAAACGGTGAAAGAGTCTGAGAAGTGGCTGGAGAACACGAAGTCGGAAGCCGAGCGGATGTCCAAACTGGTGAAAGAAATGCTGTTCCTGGCCCGTTCTGACGCCGCTATGGACATGAAGTACAACTTCCGGCTCATCAGCTTCAGCGATGTCGTGAACGAAGTGGTCCTGGCAACGGAAGCGCTGGCTTTTGAACGGAATATCACACTGGAGTCCGACCTCGATGAGAGCTCCCGTGTGGTCGGCGATTCGGAACGTCTGAAACAGGTCGTCATGATCCTTCTGGAAAACGCCACGAAATATGTCGATGAAAACGGGACCATCAAGGTCCGGCTGACGTCCACGCCCCGCCGGACAGAGGTGCTCACCATTACGAACACCGGCACGCCCATCCCGACCGACAAAGCGGCGCACATCTTCGACCGGTTCTTCCGGGTGGAAGATTCCCGGTCGCGGGACCAGGGGGGCTACGGGCTTGGCCTGTCCATCGCCCAGAACATCGTGAAGAAACACAACGGAGAAGTCGCCCTCGACTATTCTGACGAGAACGGGACCCGTTTCTCCGTCCGCCTGCCCCATGCCCAGAGCATCCGGGCACCGGACCTGTCCACGGAAGAAGACAAAGAGAAGCAGGACGACAAAGAAGAAGAAACGACTGCATAAGAAAAGACCCCGGGAACACTCCCGGGGTCTTTTTTTGTTGCTTGAAAAGCCGTGCTTATTTGCTGGCTGCTTCGACGATCTTCGCGAAGTCGGCCGGTTTCAGGGACGCGCCGCCGATGAGGCCGCCGTCGATGTCTTCCTGGGCCACAAGGCCTTCCGCGTTGCCCGCGTTCATGGAGCCGCCGTACTGGACGACGAACTTGTCGGCGGCCTCTTTGCTGTAGAGGTCGGCGATGAGGGTGCGGATATAGTGGTTGACTTCGTTGGCCTGCTCGTCGGTCGCGGTCTTGCCGGTGCCGATGGCCCAGACGGGCTCGTAGGCGATGATGATGTTCTCGAGCTCTGCCTCAGAGACGCCGGTCAGGGCGACTTTGGTCTGGATGGCGACGGTCTCGAAGGTGATGTTCTTCTCTCTCTGCTCGAGGGTCTCACCGACGCAGAGGATGACTTTCAGACCGTTGTCGAGCGCCGCACGGGTGCGGTCGCGAACGGTTTCGTCGGTCTCGCCGAAGTACTGTCTTCTTTCGGAATGACCGATGACGACGTACTCAACGCCCATTTCCTTGAGCATGGGAGCAGCGATCTCGCCGGTGAAGGCGCCGCTGGCGGCCCAGTGGCAGTTTTCCGCGCCGACTTTGATGTTGGTGCCGGCGGTCTCTTCCAGTGCGACCTGAAGGTCGACATAGGGGACACAGATGACGACGTCGCAGTCGGCATTGGCAACGAGGGGTTTCAGCTCGGTGATGAGCGCTTTCGCCTCGGAAGGAGTTTTGTTCATTTTCCAGTTGCCGGCGATGACGGCTTTACGGAGTGCTTTGTTCATGGGGATCTACCTCTTTCTCCAATATAGGTTTTATTCGAAAGACCCGGTCTGTCTCTTTAAGGACAGAACTCAGTCTTTGTCGGCCATTGCGGCGATACCGGGCAGCTCTTTGCCCTCAAGGAACTCGAGGGAGGCGCCGCCGCCGGTAGAGATGTGGGTCATCTGGTCGCCCAGACCCAGCTGGTTGACGGCCGCGGCAGAGTCGCCGCCGCCGATGACGGAGACCGCGTCAGACTCGGCCAGCGCCTTGGCAACTGCCAGCGTGCCCGCGGCAGTGGTGGGGTTCTCGAAGACGCCCATGGGGCCGTTCCAGACGACTGTGGCCGCGCTGGCAACTTCCTTCGCGAACGTCTCGGCGGTCACCGGACCGAT
>CAJGDU010000082.1 GCA_904502175.1 Clostridiaceae bacterium | reverse complement strand
GCGTAGGCTTCCTTGGAGAGGCCCTTTTCGCCCTTCGGGTCGTCAAAGACGTTCTTGCCGGTCTTGAGGTCATAAAGACTCATATTGGTATGCATGCCCGAGCCGTTGATGCCGTAGATGGGTTTCGGCATGAAGGTCGCGTGCAGATTGTGTTTTGTCGCGTAGGTCTTGACCACGTGCTTGAAGGTCATGACCCGGTCGGCCGTCAGAAGGACGTCGCCGAACTGGAAGTCGATCTCATGCTGGCCTTCCGCCACTTCGTGGTGGGACGCCTCGATGGTGTAACCCATGTTCTCCAGCGCCAGACAGATGTCTCTGCGGCAGTTCTCTCCGTGGTCGATGGGGTTCAGGTCGAAGTAGCCGGCCTGGTCCGCCACCTGCGTGGTCGGCTTGCCGTCCTCGTCCAGCTTGAACAGGAAGAACTCGCACTCGGGACCGACGTTGAAGCCGTAGCCCATCTCCTTCGCCTCGTCCATGACGCGCTGCAGGACGTTGCGGGGGTCGCCCTCGAAGGGCGTCTTGTTGTCGGATTTATAGACGGAGCAGATGAGGCGTCCGGTCTGGATCTCCTCGTGTTTTCTCCAGGGGACGATCGCCCACGTGTCATAGTCGGGGTGCAGATACATATCGCTCTCATCGATGCGGACGAACCCGTTGATGGACGAGCCGTCGAACATGATCTCATTGTCCAGCGCCTTCTCCAGCTGCGAGACGGTGATGGCGACGTTCTTCATGATGCCGAACAGGTCGGTGAACTGCAGCCGTACAAATTCCACATGATTCTCTTTGGCGCTCTTCAAGATTTGTTCTTTCGTGAGCTTACTCATAGTGATCCTCCCTTAGTCACGGCGTAGCGTGATCTCATAAAATACTAAAAAAGAAGAAGGCGCTCCGATAGACTCGGAACGCCTTCGCTCTCTTTCTTGAAAAAAGCTTATACCCAATTTTCATTTTTGTCAATGAAAGATTTTCTATACACTTTTCTTTCCGTTCATGTAACGGATGGCGACCACGTAGATATTCGGGGCGCGCGGCACTTTGGTCTTGATGCGGAAATCCCTTTCCTCAGTGACCAGAATGAGTGTTCCCTTGGAGGAATAGGACACCTTTTTCACGTCGGTCCCCTTCACCCGGACGCGCTTGCCGTCCCAGAGGACTTCCACGCTGTCTTTGTAAAGTCGGAGGACGCCGTTTTCATCGGCGAGGTGTACATCGCCCTTGTCATCCATGGTGTAGACCAGCTGGCCGTCGTGCTCCACGAGGACCTCGTCCGGGTCCGTGGCGCCATCGATCAGGTCGTAGATGAGCTGTTTCTGATATTCATTCCACTCCGGGATGTTGTCCCACGCCATGTCCTTCGAGTGCCAGAAGCCGTAGTCGTCGACGGTGGCCTCGAAGTCGCAGCAGTCGCAGAACATGCGGTCGTGCTTCGTATGGAGCTTTCCGACGGTGCCGCACTTGGGACAGCCGTAGACCACGTATTCTGCCGACTGGGCGGGGTCTTTGGCGATGTACTTGTGCATGGCCTTGCGGTTCTCGTCATACGCGTTGACATAGAGGTCCCGGCACATGGCCTCGTAGACCTCGTCCTCGGTCATCTGCGCCACTTCCGCCTTCGTGTAATGATGGACCACTTCTCCGAACACAGGCCCCTTGCGGCGCTCGTCTGCCCACCGCGGGATGGTCAGGTAACCGCCCGTAATGCGGTGCGTGATGAAACCGCAGCCCGCCTCTTTGACGAGCGTGGCGTTCCGGCGGGAAATGTACCCCGTCTGTCCCGAGTCCGTGACCCGGGCCTCCGCCATGAGCTGGACGTTGATGCCGGACTTCAGGGTCTCGAGCATGTCGTTGTAGACCACGTCGGAGGAATTCTTCTGATGATTGATGATAGGGTCTCCGATAAAGTGGAGCAGATGCCGCTGGAACGGTTTCTCCATGACATGGTCGCTGGAGACGAACCGGAAATAGGCTCTGACGTCGCTCAGGACGAACCCGGGGTCTGCCCCGTCTGTGTGGTTGGAAACCAGAAGGAAGGGCTCTTCCACGGGCTTGTAGACCGTTCTGTGGAACCCGAACAGCCGATCGAACAGTGGAATGAGCACCGGGGCCAGGTATTTCCAGAGGAACTTGACCCGGCGGTAGCTCTTCACGTTCTTGCTCATGATCACTTCGCTCCTTCGGCGGCCGCTTTCTTGGCGGCGGCGATCTTCGCGTTTTCTTCTTCTTCGAGTGCGTGGAAGGCCACTTTGCCGACGAGGGTCTTCGGCAGTTCGGAACGGAACTCGATCTCCCTCGGCAGAGCGTAGCCGGCGACCGAGGCACGGCAGGCATCCACGATGTTCTTCTTCAGTTCTTCCGTGCCCTCGACGCCGTCTTTCAGGACGACAAAGGCCTTGATGCGCTGCATCTTATAGTCGTCCTGGACGCCGATGACACAGCAGTAGTCGACATAGTCGAGTTCGTTGATGGCGTTCTCGACCTGGGCCGGAGAGACGTTGTAGCCGGAGGTGATGATCATGCGCTTCATGCGCTGATGGAAGTAGACGAAGCCTTCCTCATCCATGTGGCCGAGGTCTCCGGTGTGGAGCCAGACTTCCCCGTTCGCGTGTTTCACCAGTGTTTTGGCGGTCTCTTCCGGCTGGTCCTTGTAGCCCAGCATAACGGACGGGCCCTGGATGGCGATCTCGCCCTCTTCGCCGGGAGACAGGAACTCCTCGCTCTCCGGCCGGACGATGCGGTAGATGGTGTCGGGGTAACCGACGCCGATGCTGCCTTCTTTATACTTGGTGCGCGGTGTCAGGCAGGAGGCGGTGACGGTCTCGGTGAGGCCGTAGCCCTCGCGGACCTGGATGTCCGCGCCGTGCTCTCTGAGGTACTTGTCCACGTCTCTCTTCAGCGGCACCGGGATGGAGTCGCCGCCGGAAAACATGCCCATGAGGTAGGAGACGTCCGCGTCTTTCATGTATTCGGACTCGATGAGCATCTTGAACAGCGTCGGGACGCCGGCAATGATGTTCGGATGGAACTTCTGCATGGCCTCCGAATAGCTCTTCGTGTTGACGGTCGGGATGAGGACGTCGCAGCCGTTGTTGATGAGGATGGTGTGGATGCCGACGCCCAGGCCGAAGCCGTGGAAAACGGGCATGGCGGCCAGGAAGCGCAGGTCGCGGAAGAAGTCGAAGTCGATGGCGACTTTGCACTGCAGGGCAAGGGCATTGAAGTTCAGGTCGGACAGCAGGATGCCCTTCGGCGCGCCGGTGGAGCCGCCGCTGTAAAGGATGATGGCGGTGCGGTCCTTGTCGAACGGCACGACGGACGTGGTCCTGCCCTTGCCGGCTTTCATATAGTCTTTCCAGGCGGTGCCCTTCCCCTTCAGCGGGAACTTCGTGAACTTCCGGCCCTGGGTCACCAGGTAGCCGACGTTCAGCGGGAACTTCAGGTAGTCCTGCATGCGGGCGACGATGATCTCGATCTTGCGGTCGATCTCCTCTGTAGCCGCCAGCACCTTCTCATAAAAGAGGTCCGGGACCAGGACGGCCTTGCTCTCGGAGAGGGTCAGGTAATGGACGATCTCCTTTTCCGCGGACAGCGGATGGATCAGAGACACCGTGACGCCGATGCGGTTGAGGGCATAGAGCGTCTCGATGGCCTGGGGGATGTTCGGCATGCACAGGGTGACCGTATCGCCTTTGGTGATGCCATGGGCCTCGAAAGCCGCGGCGATGGACAGGATGTGCTCATGCATGGTGTCGAAGGTCGTGGGGTTGCCCTGGAACATGTAGGCCGGTTTGTTCGGCAGACGGTCCCGGGCAGCCTTGAACATCTCGTACATGGTCTTTTCGGGGTACGCGATGTGCACTTCGTCATCATATTCCGCGCCGTCGTTCTCCGCAAAGAAGGTGTTCAGCGCGGAACGGAACGTCTCGGCGTCCATCTTGAAGCAGGCGTCGAGGGGCGCTCCCGGGAAGGGCACCAGTGTGCTCTTCTTCGGGTAGGCGGCCGCCTGGTCGCTGACCCAGGACACCGGGAACTGGTTGTTCTTCATGGACTGCAGGAAGAGGGCCGGCCGCTGCGCCAGACGTCTCATGTCGGCGCTGTTGTTGGAGCAGGCGTCCTGACGATAGGTGTCGTTGAGGTAGTCTTCCAGCTCTTCGTAGGCGGCGTCGCCGTGGCCGGTGGTCTTCTTGAAGATATAGGGCATGGCCACCATGGATTCCTCGATGGGGTCCTCCAGGATGAAACCTTTGACTTCCGCGGGGAGCGCCCGCATGTTGGCGTAGAGTGCCGCCGTGGCGCCGAGGTCCTTGCCGTAGATGTAGATGGGTCTGCCGGCGCCGTTATAGGCCCGGTTCAGCTCCCAGACGACAGCGATGACGTCGAATTTCTCCTTGACGCCCCACAGGGTGAACGCCTTGTCGCCGTGGTCGCTCTTGCCGTGGTTTCGCAGGTCCATCGTGCAGACGGACGTGCCGTTCTCCAGAAGCTCCGGAATGAGTTCCTTGAAGTCGGTGATGCCGTCCGAGCCATAGCCGTGGACACAGAGCAGGATGCGCTCCTCCCCCGTCGCCTTCCAGAGGTCGGCCGCGAGGGTCACGTCATCGTACGCCACCGCCTTGAACGTGGCGTCGGGTTTCTTCTCGAACTTCTGTCCGGGAACAGCAAGAGAACCCCATACCACTTTGTTGGCACAGAATTCTCTGAAATACGGATTGATTTGCGTTTTGTCGGTAGCCATGATCATACTTCCCTTGATAATTATTATTTAAAGGGAGTTTATCAGACTATTCTAAACTGAATCGAAACTGGGCAGGTTGACGGTGAACACCGTCAGGCCGAACGTCGACGTGACGGAGATGGTGCCTTTGTGCAGCTCCACGATCCGCTTGCAGATGGCGAGCCCCAGGCCGTTGCCCTCCGTCGCGTGGGACGGGTCGGTCTGATAGAACTTCTCGAACACGCGGTCCTTGTCCCGCAGCGGGATCTCTTCCCCGACATTGCGGACTTCCACCGCGGTGCCCGTCTCGGTCCGGTAAACTTTTACAATGACTTTTCCGCCCTCCGGGCTGAATTTGATGGCGTTGTCGAGCAGGTTGATCCAGACCTGGGACAGAAGGTCGGCGTTGCCGGTCACATAGAACTCCGGCAGATCGATGTCGATTTCCAGGTCCTTCTCTGTCCACTTCTTTTCCAGCATGAGCACACAGTGCCGCAGCTGTTCGGAGAGGTTGAACCGGGAAATGTCCGTGAGCGCGGAGACATTGTCCAGCCGGGTGACATCGAGGACGTTCATGGCCATGTTGGAGAGCTTTTCGGACTCCGTCGCGATGATGGAGAGGTATTCCTGCTCCTGTTCCGCGGTCAGATTGCCCTTCTGCAACAGTTTGGCAAAGCCGGAGATAGAGGCGATGGGTGTCTTGAATTCATGGGAAAAATCGTGGATGAAGTCGGTCCGCAGGACCTCGTTCCGGCCCAGTTCCTCCGCCAGCTTGTTGAAGCTCTCCTCCAGTTCCGCAAAGGGGCGGAACCGGCTCAGAACGGCGGGGATATGGATGCGGGTCTCGAAGTTGCCCTCGGTCAGCCGGTCGATCATATCGATATACTCTTCCAGGAGCCGCAGCGGCAGCCGCATGGCGCCGGCGGAGAGCCCGGTCCCGATGAGGATGGAAAAGGCCGCGACGAGGATGCCGGCCACCCGGGTCGATGCCGCGGAGAGGTCGGGAAGCTTTTTGAGGATCTTCAGT
>CAJGDU010000081.1 GCA_904502175.1 Clostridiaceae bacterium | reverse complement strand
CTCCCAGAGTTTCTGGTGGGACCCTGGTTTGCCGGCCTCCACCGTGAGCGTGGAGTTCAGGAACAGGACGCCCTGCGCCTCCATGGCGTTGAACCAGTCGGTGGGCGGCGCGATGGGGAAGGCCCCGGAGGCGATGTGCTCTCTCACGACAGCGAGTTCAGGATTGCTCCCGGTCTCATTGTAGTAGATGGCCTTCAGCATATTGCGCAGGGAGGCCTGGCGGATCTTGTAGTCCCAGCCCTGGCCATAGAGCTCCGACACCTCGAAACTCCGTCCGGTGGCGGCGGGGATGCCGTCGCGGGCGTTCCAGGAAGGGTAGGGGTCCATGCCGACGATACAGTAGCGCACGGGGGCTTCCATGTTCAGAAAGCGCAGCACGTTTTCCTTGTAAGGGTAGTAGTCTTTGCCGGTGACGGCGGGGTCGACGGCGGCTTCGATGTCCTCGAGCACCCGGACCGTCTCCGGGGCAGACAGGAGGGCATCCCATTGGGATGCCCAGGTCGTTTGAAACATAAGATAGTCCTCAGTCGTCCAGCAGGTAGATGCCGGAGTTCAGCACGACGATCTCGCTGTCGCCGATGCGCAGATAGCGGAGAACGCCTTCCTCGAACTTTTTGTAGTCCTCGGAGGTGTAGTTCTTGAGGGAGATCTTCTTGATGTTGTTGGAGGTCTTGCAGCAGACGAACAGGTCGTCTCCGTAGCGGGAGACGGACATGGGCCGGCCGAAGGCCAGGGTGTCGACGCCGCCGATGCGGAAGTCGACGCGCTCCAGCTTGGTGGAGTAGCGGACGATGGCGTTCTGGTCGGGGACCGCGCACCAGATATTCTTGCCGTCCGGGGCGCAGCTGCGCAGCGCACAGTCGTGGTAGAGCAGATCGCCGGTCCAGATGAGGGTGCCGCCGATGTCGAAGATGCCGATCTCGCCGGTGGGGAACACGACGTTGATGAAATCTCTGGGCGATTCACAGACCGCGCAGGAGATGTAGTCGTTGATCTGTTTCGTGATGCTCTCGTGGGCGGGGCCGAACTTGCACTCCGTGTAGAAGTTCTTTTTTACCTTCTGAACGACCATGGTCTTCAGGTTGTAGAACCAGAAGGAGATGCGCAGGCGTCCGTCGTCGTCCTTCTTGTCGGGCTCGATGATGACGAACCCGTCCGGATGGGGGACGATGTCCAGAGGCATATAGTCTAAAATCTGTTTCATGATAGTTCGGCTCCTTAATTGTCAATGTCGTGCAGGATCTGATAGCAGAGCGTCATCAGACTGTCGTTGAGGTGGACGTTTTCGACCGCGACGCGGGGGAATTCTTCCGCAATGTTGTAGTGCGAGAAGTTCCAGAACCCGACCACACCGCTGTTGACCAGGGTGGGGACCAGTTCCTTCGCCGCGTCATACGGGACACAGAGGATGGCGACCTTGACCGCGTTGTCCTTGCAGAAGTCTGCGATGTCGGTCGAGGGGCGAATGGGGATGCCGTTGATCATCTGTCCCGAAAGGCTTTCCTTCTTGTCAAAAATGGCAATGAGTTCGAAGCCGCGTTTTTCGTATTCGATTTGAAGGGCTATCGTGTGTCCAAGGTTTCCCGCGCCAATGAGGATGGTCTTGAACCCGCTGTCTACGCCGAGGATCTTGCCGATCTCTTTGTAGAGGCTTTCGATGTTGTAGCCGTAGCCCTGCTGGCCGAAGCCGCCGAAATTATTGAGGTCCTGTCGGATCTGAGAGGCGGAGAGGCCCATGCGTTCCGCAAGTTCCCGGCTGGAGATGCGGACCATGCCGTCCTCCATGAGGTAGCCGAGGAACCGATAGTACCGGGGCAGCCGCTTGATGACAGAACTGCTTACATACTTGGATCCCATACTGTGTACTCCTTATAATTTCGTGACGGTTTCCATCACATAATTGCCGAAATCTTCGCAGGTGGCACCGCCCTCGCGGCCGGTGATGACGTATTTGCGCTCGGTGTCGTTGCAGACTTCCAGCGCCTTGGCGAGCTTGTCCGCCTCTTCGATGTAGCCGATGTGGCGAAGCATCATTTCGGAGGCCTTGAACATGCTGCAGGGGTTGGCATACTTGCCGCGGCCCTCTTCGATCATGCGGGGAGCGGAGCCGTGGATGGCCTCGAACATGCAGTACTTGTCGCCGAGGTTCCCGGAACCGGCCGTGCCGACGCCGCCCTGGATCTGGGCCGCCTCATCGGTGATGATGTCGCCGTAGAGGTTCGGCATGACGAAGACCTGGAACTGACTGCGGCGGGCGGGGTTGACCAGGTTGGCGGTCATGATGTCGATGAACCAGTCCTCCGCCGTGATGCCCGGATAGTCTTTCGCGACCTCGTGGGCGATCTTCGTGAAGTTGCCGTCGGTCTTCTTCATGATGTTGGCCTTCGTGACGATGGCCACATAGTCCTTGCCGTTGTTCTTCGCGTATTCGAATGCCGCCCGGCAGATGCGCTCGGTCCCGGCTTTGGTGGTGACTTTGAAGTCGAAGGCCAGTTTGTCGGGCACTTCCACGCCCTTGGAACCGAGGACGTATTCTCCTTCGGTGTTCTCCCGGAAGAAGATCCAGTCGATGTTCTCAGACGGGACTTTGGTGGGGCGGACGTTGGCGTAGAGGTCCAGTTCGCGGCGCATGGCGACGTTCGCGCTCTCCATGGTGCCGCCGGTAGGGGTGGTGGTGGGACCCTTCATGATGACGTCGCAGGTCTTCAGCTCTGCGAGCACGTCGTCGGGGATGGCCTTGCCGACCGCCATGCGGTTCTCGATGGTGAGGCCGTCAATGTCTTTGAGTTCCACTTTGCCGGAGGCGATGTCGTCTTTCAGCAGGAACTCGATGAGACGGCGGGACTCTGCCGTGATGACCGGGCCGATGCCGTCGCCTCCGCAGAAGCCGATGACGATATGGTCCAGGTTCGCAAAGTCTTTTTTGCCGGTTTCCGCTTCCATGCGGTCTTCCCGTTCCAGCTGCTCCTCCAGCAGCGCTTTGAAGTGCGCGGTGCACTCCTCAACATATGTATCGTACTTGCCCATTGAGGTGTTTCCTTTCGACTTGTTTAATTTTTTAACAATCCCATTATAAAGATGTGTTACAAATCTGTCAATGTATTTTATTATTAACTAGATGTTGTGGTATATCGCCTTGAAGAACACAATCTTCTTTGTTATAATAATTCGAAAACAAAAGTGACCTGTAAGGAGAAATCGTTTCATGTTTATGGAATATTTGAAAGCCGTCGTTCTCGGCATCGTGCAGGGTGCCACAGAATTCCTGCCGGTCTCCAGCTCCGGCCACCTCTCGCTGTTCCAGCACTTTATGGGACTCTCGGGAGACGGCTCGCTGCAGCTGACCGTGTTCCTGCACATCGGCACGCTCGCCGCCGTCATCGCCGTCTACTACAAAACGCTCTGGAGGCTCGTCAAGGAGCTCGGAAGGACCGTGGGCGATGTATTTACCCGCAAACTCGACAGAAAGCACATCTCCGATGACCGCCACATGCTCTACATGATGGTCATCTCCTGCATCCCGCTTCTGTTCCTGTTCATCCCCGTCGGGGGAGGCCGGAACCTCAAGGACCTCGTGGAAGGTCTGGCCAACGACTCCGACATCCTGGTCGAGGGCTTCTGCTTCCTGGTCACCGCCATCCTGCTTCTGACCGGCGCCCGCGCAGCGCGGCTGAAGAAGAACATCCGGCCCGTCGTGGAAGGCAAGGATGCCTGGTGGGTCGGTGTGGCCCAGCTGGCCGCCGCCGCGTTCCCCGGCATCTCCCGGTCCGGTTCCACCATTTCCACCGGTATGCTCCTCGGCGTCAACAAAGACTACATGGTCGAATACTCCTTCGTGCTCGGCACCCCGGCCATCCTGGCCGCCGCCGTGCTCGAGATCAAAGACGCTCTGGAAGGCGGCGCCATGGCGCTCAGCCTCGGCCCGGTCCTTGTGGGCATCGTCGTCGCGGCCCTGGTCGGCGTCGCGGCCATCAAGCTGCTCGAGTGGCTGGTCCACAAAGATAAGTTCCAGTTCTTCGGTTATTATTGTCTCATTCTTTCCGCTGTGGTCATCACCCTGGCCACCCTGGAAAAACTGGGCATCCTGTAATATTGACGAGGTGAATTGAATGGCCACATCCCAGAAAAAGGGAAGTACCACCAAAAAGAATACCAACGCGTCGAAAACCGCTCAGCGGACGGCGAAAACGGCAAAGAAACCTCAGGGGGCGACCAACTCGAAACAGATGGGCGCCATCGTCCTGTTTGCCGTCGCGCTGTTCCTGGTCTTCCTGGTCTTCATCCCGGGCGGCGGACTCTGGGCCATCCTGCATGGGGTCTTTTTCGGACTCTTCGGCGTCATGGCCTATGTCATCCCGTTCCTCATGGTGGCCCTTGCCATCCTCATTTCCATGGATAAGGACAGCGCCAGCCTGCGGCCGAAGGTCCTGCTCGCGGCCCTGTTCATCTGGTTCCTCTGTGCCGCCATCTACGTGTTTGCGGGAGACGGCGCTCCCGGCACGTTCGGTTCGGCGGTCGCCGGCGCTTACAAGCTCGGCGCGGAGGGCCTCAGCGGCGGTGCCATCGGCGCCATCCTCGGCGCGCCTCTGCTGCTGCTGTTCATCAACAAGCTTCCGGCCGGTCTGACCCTCATCCTGCTGGCCTTCGTCACGCTCATGATCCTGTCCGGCACCACGCTGGTCCGGCTGTATCACTACATCATGGACCCCGCGGAAAAGGCCCGGACGGCCACCCGCGAGAGCTTCGAAGAGCTGCAGCAGGCGCGCGAAGAGCGCCGTGCCGCCAGAGCGGAGGAGCAGGAACAGAAACAGGCCCAGCGGGAGAACTTCAACCCCGATGTGGACCTGGGACCCGCGCCCCGGAAGAGAAGACGCGCCGCGGCCGATGAGGAACCTGTCTCCGAAGAGGAGGCCGTGTCCTTCCAGCCCGCCGCCCGCAATAACCGCAAAAAGAAGGCGGAAGACGTGGCCGCCACCAGCGCGGTGGCCGCAGCCACTGCCGCCGCGTCCGGCAAAAAGACACCCACTCCGGCTCCGGTCACCGACCATAACGGCGTGACCACCGGCGGTTCTCTGGAAGATATCATCAAGCAGGCCGCGAACAACGAACAGAAAGCCAAACGGCCGAAGAGCGAGCCCATCATCGAAGAGAAGTTCGATGTGGAAGCGGCGCGCGACACCGTCAAGGAACTCGAACAGGCCGCTTCGGAGGCCGGCGCCAAAAAGGTCGCCTACAAACTGCCCTCCGTCGACCTTCTGAACCCGCCCAAAGTCTCCCTCGGCGGCAACTCCGAGGAGGAGATGAGAAACAACGCGGAGAAACTCGTCAACGTGCTCCAGAGCTTCGGTGTCGCCACCACGCTGGTCGGCATCGAGCGCGGCCCCTCGGTCACGCGCTACGAACTGGCCCCCGCGGCCGGCGTCAAGCTCTCCCGTATCACCGGCCTTGCCGATGACATCGCGCTGAACCTCGCGGCTTCCGGCGTGCGTATCGCCCCCATTGCGGGGAAGACCGCCGTCGGCATCGAGGTCCCGAACCAGGACCGCGACATGGTCACGCTGCGGGAGATCATCGAGTCCACCGCTTACCGGAAGGGCACGAAGAAGAGCCTTCTGAACGTGGCGCTCGGCAAAGATATCTCCGGTCAGATCTGCACGACGGACATCGCCAAGATGCCCCACCTGCTCATCTGCGGCACCACCGGCTCCGGTAAGTCGGTCTGTGTCAACGCCATGATCCTGAGCATCCTCTACAACGCGAAGCCGGAAGAGGTCAAGCTCTTCATGATCGACCCGAAGAAGGTCGAATTCATCGTCTACAACG
>CAJGDU010000080.1 GCA_904502175.1 Clostridiaceae bacterium | reverse complement strand
CGTCGAGTTTCCCGAGGTTGAGCAGGTCGTTGTACTTCATGACGGCCATGACGGTCTTGGAATCTTTGATCTCGTTAGTGTAGATCATGGTCAGGGCCTGGCTGAAGGAGACGTGCTTCAGGTTCAGGAACTCGTCGTCGTCCAGCTGCTGTCCGACGTCGGACAGGCCGCGGGCGGCGTACAGGTGGATGACCTCGTTGGTGTAGCCGGGGCTCGGGTAGTCCTCGCCGAGGTCGAAGTACTCGGCGGCGACCATACCGGTCTCCTCCCGCAGCTCCCGCTGCGCGGCTTCAAAGGGGTCCTCCCCCTTCTCGAGCTTGCCGGCGGGGGCTTCCAGCACGTCCTCCATATAGGGGTACCGGAACTGCTCCACCAGCAGGATGGTGCCGTCGTCCTGGACGGGCAGGACACAGACCCCGCCGGGGTGCTCGACCACTTCGCGGTTCCGCACATCGCCGTTGGGCATGAGGGCATCGTCGTTCCGGACCGTCAGGATGCGGCCCCGAAACACGTAGACCTTTCGGATGGTCTTCTCTTTTGTCTCCATAGTTCTCCTCGTAAAAAAGGGGCACCGGCTCTTTGCCAGCACCCCCGTATCGTATTTGTTGTCAGGCGATGTGCCTTAGTCTTCGTACTCGATTTCGAACTCGAGCTTCTCGTGGCACTTCGGGCATTCGATGCCGCCCTTTGCCAGGACGCTGTCGTCGACATACATGATGTGGCCGCAGGTGGGGCACTCGACTTCGTAGGTGTCTTCTTCGGGCTCGGCTTCGCGCTCGACGACCTCTTCGACGACCTCTTCTTCGGGCTCTTCCACGACGACTTCTTCCTCTTCGGGCTCCTCGAGGACCTCTTCCGCGACGGCAGCGGCAGCTGCGGCGGGAGCGGCGGTCTCGACGACTTCCTCAAAGACGGACTCTTCGGGCTCCTCGACGACGACTTCTTCCTCGACGACTTCTTCGACCGCTTCCTCGACCTCGGCCTCCGCGGCTTCGGCTTCGGCGACGACTTCGTCGGCGGCGGCGAAAACGGCCTCGTCATCGGCTTCTTCTTCGACCGGCTCTTCGTCGGTGGTGTAGACGACGGAGAATGCGTCCTCGTCGCCCTCTTCCAGGTCGGCAAAGTCCTCTTCGGTCAGCTCTTCGACTTCGAACCCTTCAAAGAGAATGGCTTCGAGGTCTCCGAGATCCATGTCGATCTCGTCGACGCGCTCGGTCATTTCCACGAGGTCCTGTTTGTTGAGATCGATGGCGTCCGCGACTTCTTCGAGGATTTCGAGGATGCCGGTGATGAGTTTGGTCTCAGACTTTTTCTCGTCCAGTTTCAGGCCGTCAGCCAGGCCCTTGAGATAGGCAACTCTTTCAGAAAGTTTCATGGTAGGCTCCTCCTTCATTTATGCACGACCCATGTACTCGCCGGTACGGGTGTCGATCTGGATGATTTCGCCTTCGTTGATGAACAGCGGGACACGAACTTCCGCGCCGGTCTCGACGGTGGCGGGCTTCAGGGTGTTGGTGGCGGTGTTGCCGGCCAGACCCGGTTCGGTGTGGGTGACTTCCAGTTCTACAAAGTTCGGGCAGTTCAGACCGAACACTTTTCCCTTGTAGGAGAGAACCTGGCAGGTCATGTTCTCTTTGACAAATTTGAAGGCGTCCGGCAGATCTTTCTCGTTGATGGGGACCATGTCAAACGTTTCGGGGTCCATGAAGTAGTACAGATCGCCGTCGCTGTAGGAATAGTCCATGTCCTTGCGCTCGACAAAAGCGGTGGGGAACTTGGCGCTGGGGTTGTACGACTTTTCGGTGATGGAACCGGTGATGACGTTCTTGGTCTTGGTGCGGACGAAGGCCGCGCCTTTACCGGGTTTGACGTGCTGGAACTCGACGACCTGAAGGACCTGTCCGTCCTCTTCAAAAGTGACGCCGTTTCTGAAATCGCCTGCAGAAATCATGATGTATAAACCTCCAAATGGTGAATGAATATTATAAAGATTACAGTTTATTTTACAGTACTATAAGGTCTTTGGTCAAGTGGGCAAAGTTCCTGTGACCGCCGTCTGTGACGAGGACCATATCCTCAATGCGGACGCCGAATTTCCCGGGGATGTAGATGCCCGGTTCACAGGTGACGACACAGCCCTGGGAGAGGAATTCCTCCGATTTCGGACCGGCAAAGGGGTGCTCGTGGATCTCGACCCCGACCCCGTGTCCGGTGCTGTGGCCGAAGTACTCGCCGTACCCCGCTTCCGCGATGACGTTCCGGGCCGTCCGGTCCAGGTCGGCAGCCGCGACGCCCGGCTGGATGAAGTCCAGCCCCGCCTGCTGTGCCCGGCGGACCGTCTCATAGACGTTCACCATCTCCTCGGTGGGCTGTCCCACCGCGAAGGTGCGGGTGCAGTCGGAGTGGTAGTTATGATATAAGGCGCCGTAGTCGATGGTCACGAAGTCGCCGGCCTCAATGAGCTTTTCACCGGGGACGCCGTGGGGCTTCGAGGAGTTCTCCCCGCTGACCACGATGGTGTCGAAGGAGATGCCGTCGGCGCCGAGCTTACGCATGGTGTAGTCCAGTTCGTTGGCGATGTCCCGCTCCGAGACGCCGGGCTTCACCAGCGGCAGCACCTGTTCAAGGGCCGCTTCGGCAATGTCCTGCGCCTTCTGCATGAGGGCCACTTCCCCCTCAGTCTTCACTTCCCGGAGGGCGTCCACCAGCGTGTCGAGCCGGTTGGAGACGTTGAAGGAACAGGAGGGGAGCATTTTCTTCCAGGTGTTGAGGTCCGAAAGCGTCATGCGGGACGACTCCACCAGCAGTTCGTTGCAGCCGTACTTCTGCAGAAGGTCGTAGACCTGCGTGTACAGCTGGTCCTGCAGGAGGACTTCCGCCTCCGTCACCGCCGCGGAGGCCGCCTCGAAATAGCGGCTGTCGGTGAGGAACGCGCTGCCGTCTCTGGTGATGAGCAGCGTGCCGTTGGAGGACTCGAACCCGGAGAGATACAGACGGTTCTCTTCACTGAGGACGAGGGCCGCCTGGGTGCTCTTCAGCTCCATGGCCAGTTGTTGGACTTTCATGTCGTGTGATTTCCTTTCTAGTTTTGCAGCGTCTTCCAGCTGCCGGTCAGTTTCCAGAAGGTCCGGAACCCTTTTTCCGCCGCGCGTTTGACAGCGAAGTAGCCTTTGTTCAGCCGGTCCTTCTCATAGGGCAGGACCCAGATGGTCCTGCACCCGGTGCGGTTGCCGCCGAGGACGTCGGTGAAGAGCTGATCGCCCAGCACCAGGATGTTCCGGGGCGATGTGCGCATCTTAAAGGCTGCCCGCAGGTACCCCTGCCGGAGCGGTTTCATGGACATGCCCACCACGGGGATGTCGTAGCGGTCCGCGAGGACCTGCGCCCGTCCGACCTTCGCGTTGGACAGGAGGATGACCGGGATGCCGGCCTCTTTCATGGAGGCGATCCACGCTTCCGTGCCGGGCAGCGGTTCCGTCGTGCGGTCGTGGGACGTGGTGTTGTCCGCGTCGATGGCGACGACGCTGCAGCCCATGTCCCGGACCAGGTCCGGGGTGATGTCCGTCACGAAGCGGCGGACCTTATTCGGCTTGAAGTAGTGCACAGCGTTCCCTCCCTTTCCGTCTTCTGTGATAAAAAACCGGCTGAAGGGCTTTCCCCCTCAGCCGGTCTTTGGTTCATACTTATTTGTACTTGCGTTTGCGAGCAGCCTCGGATTTCTTTTTGCGCTTCACGGAAGGCTTTTCATAGTGCTCTCTTTTGCGAACCTCTTTGATGACACCGTCTCTGGAAGTCTGTCTCTTGAAACGTCTGAGTGCGCTGTCGATGGATTCGTTCTCTCTGACTTTGATTTCGCTCATTGTATGTTGTCCCTCCCTTCAACTGTAGCAGGGTCACTATCGTTATAGCACGACCCATTATACAACCCGATGTTTCGGATGTCAAATGAAAAGCCCCTGTCCGGAGGGACCCGAACAGGGAGCTTTTTGCGTAGTAACTTATTCGACTTTCAGGATCTCCTGGCACTCTTTGTAGCTCTTCAGCTTGTAGTTGCCGCTTCTCTCCTTGTAGTCCGCCACAGCGGCGAAGGTCTTGGCAGCGAGTTCTTCCTTGCCCTTGAGGGGCTTGCGGGTGAACGCGTTGATGCCGAACCGAGCAAAACGCTTGGTAAGGAGATAGATGTACATGAAATCGAACACCGCGCAGATGAAGCCGAGGCAGTATACGAACCACTCGATCTCGTTGCCGCGGAAGATGGTCCAGTAAGTACCGAGGGCGGTGGGAGCCAGGGTGCCGATGCACTTGAGGACGGCGACCCAGACGCTGAGGCCTTCGATGGTCTCTCTGGAGAACATATGGACGCAGAAGACCATGGACATGATAGCGTTCATGAGATAAGCTGCGAACATGGGGGAATCGGGAAGATTCGGCCACTGCGGGTTCATCAGCAGGATGCTGACGAAGATGATGGCGAAGGTGCAGATCTTCACGAAATAGTAGGACCAGTCATAGCCCGGGAACCGTTTGTTGTAGAACATCTTGGCATATCTGAGGTCGAGCACGAACATGATGGCGTCGAACAGGACCCAGAGGTAGATGCCCCAGCGGGTAACGGGTTCCGGATACGGAACAACAAAGGCGAACTGGAACTCCCAGGAGAAGTTCATGCACAGGCAGACCCACGGCATGGACGGCGCGTGGTCCTTGTGCAGGCGCCAGATGATGATCAGGTAGACGCCGGTCCAGGTGAGGGCGCTCAGCGCGATCAGGAAAATGGAACCCCAACCCATGTTGGCGAACATATCCTGGATCCACATACGCCACTCAGCGTACGGGGTCTCCATGACGGTGTTCCCCCACTGTACGCCGGGATGAGCAGTGAGGCTGCTCAGGATCCCTTTGATAAAATCGAGAATCATAGAGTGTTTCCTCCTTTTCTCACTCTCAACATTATCATACGCTACAAAATCTTTTACATTTGTACACGTATGATTTTTGACACCTTCATTATAATAACGGGCTTTTTGAGTGTCAACGCTTTCCCGGCAAAAAGAAGCGTTATCGGTCAACTTTTTTATACGTGTACGAAATTTTGTCCCTGTACAAAAATTTGTACGGTAACGTTTTTGTATTTATGTTATACTTGCCCCGTAAAAGAGAAGTTTGCCCGTTTTTAGTAACCTGAGAGGGAGAGTTTTATGAAACAGACCCAGAAATACCTTGTCGAGCAGCAGCGCATCGCCAAAATCGCGTTCCAGCTGTTCGCCGAGACCGGCTACGCGAAGACTCCGCTGTCGGTCATCGGTCAGGAAGCCGGCGTCCAGAAAAGCCTGCTCCAGTACTATTTCCCGAAAAAAGCCAAATTCATCGAATTGTTCATTGAGACGTCCTTCACACTGGTCATCGATGAAGTCATCGACTCCATCCGCAAGAGAGAGGCCGAAGAAACTCCCGAAGACGACGATCTCATCGCCGTCGACCCCTTCGACGATGACGATGAGGACGAGTTCTCCGGCGTCGAGCTCATCGAGCTCCTCTACGACATCGCCTACTTCGAGTTCTGGTACCTCACCTGCTGCCCGTCCACCGAGGCGCTGCGCATGGACGTCATGGAGAACTACACCAACTGCCAGCTGGTCGTCCAGTGCGTCTGCGACTGGATCTTCGACCACATGTCCGACCTGGACGAAGACCTGAAGGCCAAGCTCTATGACACCATCACCTTCTGCATCGGCGGCGGTTTCGAGTATGCCTGCATGAAGCTCGAGCGCAAAGAGCCCATCGATGTCGGCTATGTCGTCGGCAACGCCATGGACTTCGTGGTCAACGCCATGGGCTTCGACCCGAACTTCTTCAAGATCCGCAAGGAGATCTCCACCGAGTGGCTCCTCCG
>CAJGDU010000079.1 GCA_904502175.1 Clostridiaceae bacterium | reverse complement strand
TGGCGTATGGCACGATTTTAGACAAAACATTTTTCTTCGCCTGTATTCAAGAAAAAAAGACCTCAGGATGTTTCCTGAGGTCTTCATTTTGTTCTGTCAAGCGTCCGCGTCCTTGAGGGCTTTCTCGAGCCACGTGGAGGCGATGGCCATGGCCGGATAGAGGCCGGGCCGCTCCGCTGTCTTGACGATGATTTCCGTCGGGGGACAGGCGGGGTCGGTGTTCATGAGCTGGACTTTGACCTTTTCGGCGACGTCCAGATCGCCTTTCTTTTCGCTTTTCGTGATGGTGAGCATGACCACGAAGGGGTCATACATGTTGCCGTAATAAAGAGTGTTCCCCTGCCGGACCAGCGGTTTGTCCTTGTAGGTGAGGAACGCGTTCTTTTTATCAGCCAAAGGATTCACTCCGTTTCGTTAGCGTTCACACGCTCACTTGTCGAGGAAGTTCTTGACCAGAGCCTGCATGAGCTCGTCCCGGTCGACCTTCCGAATGAGACTGCGCGCGTTGTTGTGGGTGGTGATGTAGGTCGGGTCTTCTGAGAGCAGATAGCCGACGAGCTGGCTGATGGGGTTGTACCCCTTTTCAACGAGGGCAGTATAGACTTCGCCGAGGATCTTTCTCATCTCAGCGTCGGAATCTTCCTTGATGGAAAACTGTATCGTCTTATCTGTCATAATGCCACCTCCAACTAGATTGATTAAATCTCATTATATACCAAGAAGCGTGAGAAAACAAATCATTTTTGGGTCAGGAGCGCAGTTCCGCCCCCAGGGCCTCGGCCGCGGCAATGGCCTTGTTCACGGCGGCATTGCACTCCTCATCGGTCAGGGTCCGGTCGTCGGCGCGGAAGATGAGATTGAAGGCAACGCTCTTCCTGCCGGCGCCCACCTGTTCGCCTTCATAGACGTCGAACAGCTCGATGGACTCGAGGATGCTGCCGCAGGCCTTCTGGACGGCCTTTTTCAGGACCAGGACCGGCATGATTTTCGGCACGGCAAAGGCGAGGTCGCGGGTCGTGACCGGGTATTTCGGAAGCTGCTTGTAGAGGCGGACCAGGTCGGCCTTCTCGTCCAGCAGTTCCATGTCGACGAGGGCGATGTACCCCCGTGCTTTCATGCCGTAGTTCGCGCGGACGTTCGGATGGACTTCGCCGAGGATGGCGAGTTCCTGTCCGTCGACGGTGATGACGGCGGTGCGGCCGGGATGGAAGGACGGGTGGTCGGTGACCGGCTCCACGTCGTAGTCCCGGATGCCGACGGTGTCGAGGAGCTGCTCCACGATGCCCTTCAGCTTGAAGTAGTCGGCCTCGGCGCCGTACATGCCGATGACGACCTGCTGGTTTTCATCGGGCAGTTCCTCCAGTGTGTCGTGGGGGACATAGACGGTGGCGATCTCATAGAGTGCCGCCGCCGCGTTGCGGTTGTTGTAGTTCCGGGCCAGGACCTCCATCATGGAGCCCATGGCGGTCCGCCGCATGACGCTGGTGTCCTCGCCGAGGGGGTTGCTGATGACGATGTTGTTCCGAAGCTCGGAGTCCTCCGGCAGACACAGCTTGTCGTAGGTCTTCGGGGAGATGAAGGAGAAGGTCTGCATCTCATAGAGGCCGCTGGAGAGCAGCGTGTTCTCGACCAGACGGTTGAACTTCTGCCGGTCGGTCAGAGAGGCCTCCGCGGAGCCGCGCAGCTGGGTGTCGGGGATGTTGTTGTAACCGTAGAACCGGGCGACTTCTTCAGAGATGTCGGCCTGGGACTCGATGTCGATGCGGAAGGAGGGGACAGTGATGACGCCGTCTTCCACCTGGAAGCCGATGCGCTCGAGGATGGCCTTCTGCTCCTCCGCGGGGCAGTCGATGCCGATGAACCGGTTGACCCAGTCGGGGTCGAAGGGCAGGGTGACGACTTCCTTCGGAGAGGGGTAGACGTCGACGGTGCCGTTCACGACGTCACCGGCGTCGAAGAGCTGGACCAGCTCCAGGGCGCGGTTCAGGCAGAGTCCGACGTCGTCCGGGTTCAGTTCTTTTTCGAACCGGGCGGAGGACTCGGTGCGCATGCCGAGCTTTTTGGCGGTCCGGCGGATGGAGGGACCGTTGAAGCAGGCGGACTCGAAGACGATGGTCTCCGTGTCGTCCATGATGCCGGAGTACTCGCCGCCCATAACGCCGGCCACGGCAACGGGCTTGTTCTCATCGGCGATGACCAGCATGGTGTCGTCCAGTTCCCGCTCGATGCCGTCGAGGGTGGTGATGGACTCGCCGGCCTTCGCGTTGCGCACGATGACGTGGTTGCCGTCGAGGAAGCGCAGGTCGAAGGCGTGCATGGGCTGGCCGTATTCGAGCATGACATAGTTCGTGATGTCGACGATGTTGTTGATGGGACGGACGCCGCAGGCGCGCAGGCGCTCTCTCATCCAGCGGGGAGAGGGCTTGACGCGGACGTTTTTGACGACGGCGCCGTTGTACCGGTAGCACTTGTCGGCGGCTTCGATGTCGACCTTCAGAAGGTCGTTCACATCGCCCTCGCCGGGCCCCACTTCGGGGGTGTGGAGGTTCAGCGGGACACGGAACGTGGCCGCGGCCTCCCGGGCAAGACCGATGACGGACATGCAGTCCGGACGGTTCGAGGTGATCTCGAACTCGGTGACGGTGTCGTTGAGGCCGATGGCCTCCCGGATGTCCATGCCGAGGGTCTGCTCACAGTCGTCGCCGAGGACGAAGATGCCGTCTTCGATGGCATAGGGGAAGTCGTGCGCGGTCAGGCCCAGTTCGCCGAGGGAGCAGAGCATGCCTTCGGAGACTTCGCCCCGCATTTTGCCCTTGGTGATCTTCTGGCCGCCGTAGACGACGGAATTGTGCAGCGCGACCGGGACCACATCGCCCTCTTTGAGGTTCTGGGCGCCGGTGATGATCTGCAGGAGCTCGGGCTCGCCGACGTTCACCTGACAGATCCAGAGGTGGTCGGAATCCTGGTGCCGTACGAGGCTCTCGACGCGGCCGACCACGATGTTCTTCAGTTCTTCGCCCTCGTGGGCGTAGGATTCGACTTTGGAACCGGAGATGGTGATGGCCTCCGCGAATTCGCGGTCCTCCACGTCCAGGCTCACATAGTCAGACAGCCATTTTTTCGATAAATCCATTCTTCCTGCACCTCCTTAGAATTGGTCGAGGAACCGTACGTCGTTCTCGTAGAGATGACGCATGTCGTCCAGTCCGAAGCGGAACATGGCGATGCGCTCCAGTCCGATGCCGAAGGCGAACCCGGAGTACTTGTCGGGGTCGATGCCGCCGGTGCGCAGGACCTTCGGGTGGACCATGCCGCCGCCGAGGATCTCGATCCAGCCCTCGCCTTTGCACATGGAGCAGCCGCAGCCGCCGCACTTGAAGCAGGAGACGTCGATCTCACAGGACGGTTCCGTGAAGGGGAAGTGGTGGGGGCGCAGACGGATGCGGGTCTGTTCGCCGTAAAGCTTTTTGGCGAAGGTCTCAAGGGTGCCCTTGAGGTCGCCCATGGTGACGCCTTCGTCGATGACCATGCCCTCGATCTGATGGAACAGAGGGGAATGGGTGGCGTCGACCGCGTCGGAGCGGAAGACCCGTCCGGGTGCGATCATGCGGATGGGAGGCTGCTTCTTTTCCATGACCCGGATCTGGACGCCTGAGGTCTGGGTGCGGAGCAGCATCTTCTCCGTGATATAGAAGGTGTCCTGCGTATCTCTCGCCGGATGGTCCGCCGGGATGTTCAGGGCCTCAAAGTTGTAGTAGTCCCACTCGACTTCCGGGCCCTGGGCCACTTCGAAGCCCATGCCGAGGAAGATCTCCTTGACCTCGTCGAGGACGATGGAGAGGGGGTGTTTTTTGCCGACTTCGACTTTGGTGCCGGGGAGGGTGACGTCGATGGCCTCCGCCTCCAGCTTCTTTGCCTGCAGCTCGGCTTTCAGGAGCTCGTTGCGTTTTTCCACGCCGGCCGTGATGATCTCACGGATCTCGTTGGCGGCCTGGCCGACCTTCGGACGTTCCTCCGGAGACAGCTGGCCCATGGTCTTGAGGACGGCGGTCAGTTCGCCTTTTTTGCCGAGATACTTGACGCGGATGGCGTCCAGTTCCTTGAGGTCGCTGACCGCGGCGAGCTCTTCTTCGGCCCGGGCACGGATGGCGTCGAGTTGTGCTCTCGTATCCATTGCGTTTTCGTTCCTTTCTGTAGTGAAATGGTCGCCGGGCAGAAAAAATACTCCGTCCCGGACATTGGGACGAAGTAAGACTCCGCGGTACCACCCAGATTCCCGCCTAAAATAAAGCGGACTCTTTGAGCCCGGTAACGAGGGCTGCGCCGTCTCTCCTTACTTGCCGAAGGGTTCGGGAAAGCCGCTCGGGAGTGAACTTCCACTGCGTCCGGTCACGGACCCGTTCTCAGCCGGTGGCGGGTCCTCTCTGGAGTGCCGTTGCGGGCAGTGTACTCTCTCCGTCAAAGCGTTTTACAATATTGCATGTATTTTACATCAGACGGGCGAAAAAGTCCACCATATTTTTCGGTGGCGCGGGCGATGCACCTGTGTTACCATGGAAACGGAAAACCTGGACACCGAAAGGATGGGAGAGCATGCGCATCACCACCGCGGCGGAGATCCGCCTCATCGAAGAAAAAGAAAACGAAGTCGGCACCCCGTTCCCGGAACTCATGGAACGGGCCGGCACCGGCTGCGCGAAGCGCATCATGGATCTGACGTCTCCGTCGGAGGGACCGGTCGCGGTCCTCTGCGGGAACGGCAAAAACGGGGGAGACGGGTTCGTCATCTCCCGGGTCCTCAAAGAGGCGGGCTACGACGTCACCGCCATCCTCGGCTTCGGCCTGCCCAAGGCGGAGGACGCCATCCTGAACCATGAGCGCGCGCTGGCCGCCGGCGTGCCGGTGCTCCTCTGGAGCGGCACCGCCAAAGCCCTCATGGCAAACGCCGTCCTGCTGGTCGACTGCCTCTTCGGCATCGGCTTCCGGGGCGCCGCCGACGAGGTCCAGAGCGATGTGTTCGAGTCCCTGAACGCGTCTCCCGCCACCGTCGTTTCGGTCGACGTCCCGAGCGGCGTCGTCACGGACACCGGCGAGGTCCTCGGGTCCGCCGTGAAAGCGGACCGGACCCTGGCCATCAGCACCCTCAAACCGCTGCATGTCTTCTATCCCGCGAGAGAGTACTGCGGCGCCGTCGAGCTCCTCGACATCGGCCTCTCCGAGGCCGCGCTGGGGGCCGCGGACTCCGCTCTGATGACCCTGGACGACGGGGAAGCGGCGGCCCTCATGCCGACCCGCGACCGGACGGCCCACAAGAACGATTTCGGGCATGTCCTCTCCGTCTGCGGCAGCTATCGGATGCCCGGCGCCGCCTGTCTCTGCGCGGAGGCGGCGGTCCGTTCCGGAGCCGGTCTCGTGACGGCCGCGTACCCCGAAAAAGCCTATCCGGCCATCGCTTCCCACCTGACTGAAAGCATGAGCCTGCCGCTGCCCGCTTCCGAAGAGGGACAGCTGTGCGTCGCCTCCCTTCCGGCCCTCCGGGAAGCCCGCAAAAAGGCGACCGTCATGGTCGCCGGCTGCGGCCTCGGACAGAGCTGGGAGATGCCCGGTGTCCTCGAGGGCCTGATGGAGAACTGTGCCCTCCCGCTGGTCCTGGACGCGGACGGTCTGAACGCCCTCGCAGGGCGGGCCGACGTGCTGAAAGCATATGCCGGAGACCTCGTCATCACGCCCCATCCGGGGGAGATGGCCCGGCTCACCGGGCGCCCGGTCTCCGAGGTCCTCGCGGACCGCGTCGGCACCGCGAAAACCTTCGCCGAGGAGTACGGCGTGACGGTCCTTCTGAAGGGCGCCGACACCGTCGTGGCAGCTCCCGGGACAGACAAAGTCTACGTCAATA
>CAJGDU010000078.1 GCA_904502175.1 Clostridiaceae bacterium | reverse complement strand
CCTCTCCGAGATGGCGGGACGGCTCCTCGACAAGAACGACCCGACGCCGGAGAAGCTCGACTGGATGTACAAGAACATGGCCTGCCGCGCCGCGGTCAAGGCAGGGGACGACACTCCGCCCGCGGAGCAGGAGACCTTCATTGAATATGTCCTGTCCCACCGCGATGTGCGCTACTGTCCCCACGGCCGGCCCATCCTCATCGAGATGACCCGCGCCGAGCTCGAGAAGAACTTCGGGCGCATCCAGATCAAGGCAGGCCCCAGCGTCCGCAAGACCGTGCGCCGCAAAAGCGACAAAAAATGATTGACAACCCGGGGCGGAACGTCCTACTATATCAACAATCCATCATCCCACAGGAGGCTTATTTATGGGTATGAACAATGTACCGGAGATCTTCGGCAGTCTCGTCTTCTCTGACGACGTCATGCACGAACGTCTTCCGCACGAGACCTTCAAAGCGCTGAAAGAGGCCACGACGTCCAACACGCCGCTGGACCCCGAGATCGCGCAGCAGGTCGCATCGGCCATGAAGACCTGGGCCGTGGAGAAAGGCGCCACGCATTTCACCCACTGGTTCCAGCCCATGACCGGCGTCACTGCGGAAAAACACGACAGTTTCATTACCCCGGTGGGCGACGGAAAAGTCATCATGGACTTCTCCGGAAAGGAGCTCATCCGGTCGGAGCCGGACGCGTCCTCCTTCCCGAGCGGCGGCATCCGCTCCACCTTCGAGGCCCGCGGCTACACGGCCTGGGACCCCACATCGCCCGCGTTCATCAAGGATGACACCCTGTGCATCCCGTCCATTTTCTGCTCCTACGGCGGCCAGGTCCTCGACAAGAAGACCCCGCTTTTGCGCTCCATCCAGGCCATGGACAAACAGGCCATGCGCATCGTCAATGTCTTCGGCAACCCCACCGGCGCGAAACACGTGTATTCCACCGTCGGCGGCGAGCAGGAGTACTTCCTCATCGACCGCGACCTGTTCAATGAGCGGGAAGACCTCGTGACCACCGGACGCACCCTGTTCGGCGCGAAGCCCCCGAAAGGTCAGGAGATGGAAGACCACTACTTCGGCACCATCAAGCCGGCCGTCAAAGCCTTCATGGCCGACCTCGATGTCGAACTCTGGAAACTGGGGGTCTACTCCAAGACCGAGCACAACGAAGTTGCCCCCGCGCAGCACGAGATGGCGCCCATCTACACCGAGACCAACGTCGGCACGGACCAGAACCAGCTGACCATGGAGATCATGAAGTCGGTGGCGAAGAAGCACGATCTCGCCTGCCTCATCCACGAAAAACCCTTTGACGGGATCAACGGTTCCGGCAAACACAATAACTGGTCCATTGCCACGGACACGGGCCTCAACCTGTTCAAACCCGGCAAGGACCCCTATAACAATCTCATCTTCCTCGTCATGCTGGCCGCCGTGGTCAAGGGCGTCGACGAATATCAGGATCTGCTCAGAGCCTGTGTCGCGAGCCCCGGCAACGACCACCGTCTCGGCGCGGACGAGGCGCCGCCCGCCATCGTCTCCATCTACCTCGGCGACGATCTCCTGGCCCTCGAGAACGCCATTGAAGCCGGCGAGACCATGGAGGCCATCAAGTCCGCCGAAATGAAGTCCGGCGTCAAGTTCATCCCGAAGTTCAAGAAGGACAATACGGACCGCAACCGCACATCGCCCTTCGCCTTCACCGGCAACAAGTTCGAATTCCGTATGGTGGGCTCCTCCGCCTCTCTGGCAGGCCCCAACACCATGCTGAACACCATCCTCGCCGAAGAGCTGGAAGGCTTTGCGGACATCCTGGAGGCCGTTTCTGAGGCCGAGCTGGAGGACAGCGTCCGCAACCTGGTCCGGAAGGTCTTCAAAGAGCACTCCCGCATCATCTTCAACGGCAACAACTACACCGAGGAGTGGGTGGAGGAAGCGGAGCGCCGCGGGCTCGAGAACCTGCGCACCTGCGCCGACGCCTTCCCGGCCTACATCCGCGAGAAGAACCTCGCCCTGGTCGAGAAGCACAAGATCTACACCCGGGAAGAACTCACCTCCCGCTATGAAATCTCCATGGAGACCTACTGCAAGACCCTCCACATCGAGGCCCTCACCATGGTCGACATGGTCAAAAAGAGCATCTATCCGAGCGTTCTGGCCTACATGACCACCGTGGCGGAGTCCATCCGCATGAAGGAGGCCATCTCCGACAAGCTGCCCCACGCGAGCGAGTCGGTCCTCCTGGAAAGACTGTCGGTCCTCTCTGACAAACTCATGACGACGACCGATGCCCTTGAGGCGGCGCTCTCCAATGCGGAGGAGAGCGAAGACATCAAGGTCGAGGCGGACTACTACCGCGATTCGGTCCTCACCGCCATGGAGGAGATGAGAGCCGTGGCCGACGAACTGGAGACCATCACGGCGAAGGACTACTGGCCGTTCCCGACTTATACCGACCTGCTTTACAGCGTAAACTGAGCGCTGACAAAAAGTCGCAAAGAAATGTCCGCTCACCTTGAAACACCCCTGTTTCTTCGGTATAATGGAATTGCAAAATAAACTCGAAAGTGGAGGATACTCATTATGATATCTCTGATCATCGGCAATAAAGGCTCCGGAAAAACCAAGCATCTCATCGAAGAAGTCAACAAGGCGCTCGCCGCTTCCAACGGCCACGTGGTCTGTGTGGAAAAGATGATGAAGCTCACCTATGAGATCAAACCTCAGGTCCGGCTCATCAACGCGGACGAATTCCTCGTCTCCGGCTCCGACATGTACTATGGTTTCCTGGCCGGTCTCTGCTCCAGAGACGCCGACATCACCGACATCCTTTGCGACGGCACCCTTCGCATCATCGGGAGAGATCCGGAAGACCTTGCCGACTTCCTCGAAAAGGTCGAAAAGCTTTCCAAGATCACCGGTGTCAAGTTCACCTTCACCATCTCGGAAGATGAGTCTGACGTGCCCGACAGAGTCTTCGAATTCTGCGAGAAGATCTGACCCAAAAACACCCTGCGGCGGAGAAAAGAGAAATGCCTTTTCTCCGCCGTTTTTTGTTGACAAACAAGGGCTCAACCCGTATAATACTAGTCGCATGTTTGACTGTCACGAGTGCACGGAGAGGAGTGGTCTCAGTGTTCAAAATCGAACTCGAAGGACTCTTCCGTCACCCCGGCGAACAGCTCACGCTGGACCGGACCACGGAGTTTTCCGTGACGGACGAGCGGGGCGCGTCTCTCATCCCGGGACCGGTGCACATCCACGGTGTCATCCGCAACACCGCCGGCGTCGTCTACTCGGACGCGTCGCTGGACGCGGAGCTGCACACCTTCTGTGACCGCTGCGCATGCCCTGTGGAAAAACACCTGAAGGTCCCCATGGTCCACACCTTCGTCCCCTCCGTGGAGAACGAAGACCAGGACGACTACATCGTCCTTCCGGACCTCGTGCTGGAGCTCGACGCTCTCGCCGAAGAAGACCTCGTGTTGAACCTTCCGTCGAAAGTCCTTTGTCAGGAGGACTGCAAAGGGTTGTGTCCCACCTGCGGGAAGAACCTCAACGACGGTCCCTGCGACTGCAAGGAGCCTGTGGACCCTAGGCTCGCAGGTCTCTTAGATTTATTACAATAGGGAGGTAACTGTACCATGGCAGTACCGGCAAGAAAAACGTCCAAAGCCAGAAGAGACAAGAGACGTTCCAACGTCTGGAAGATGGACGCACCTGAACTCGTCAGATGCCCGCAGTGCGGCGCGTACAAAAGACCGCACAGAGTATGCCTCGAGTGTGGCTACTACAACGGCAGACAGGTCATCAACAAAGACTGACCTTTTGCTGACATTTACTTGAGACGGACCAAGGTGGAGAAGACGAACTTCCCCGCCTTTTCGTCGTTTTTTGATTAAAAACGGAGGTGTGTGAACATGGCAAAACCGGTCGTGGCCATCGTGGGCCGGCCGAACGTGGGCAAGTCCACCCTGTTCAACAAACTCATCGGTCAGCGCCTCTCCATCGTGGACGACACCCCCGGTGTCACCCGGGACCGCATCTACGGAGACTGTGAATGGCTGGGCCACACCATGCTGCTGGTGGACACCGGCGGCATCGAGCCCTATTCCGATGACATCATCCTGTCCCAGATGCGCCGTCAGGCCCAGCTGGCCATCGACAGCGCCGAGGTCATCATCCTCGTCACCGACGTCCGGGACGGCGTGGTCGCCACGGACCTCGAAGTGGCCGCCATGCTCCAGAAGAGCGGAAAACCCGTCGTCCTCTGCGTCAACAAGTGCGATGCCACGGGCGAGCTCCCGGCCGACTTCTACGAATTCTACAACCTCGGCCTCGGCGACCCCATCGCCGTCTCTTCCGTGCACGGACGGGGCACGGGCGATTTACTGGATGCCGTCCTGCAGTACCTGCCGGAAGACGCCGGCATGGAGGAGGACGACTACGTCATCAAAGTCGCCGTCATCGGCAAGCCGAACGTCGGCAAGTCTTCCCTCATCAACAAGCTCTGCGGGGAAGAGCGGACCATCGTGTCCACCATCGCCGGCACCACCCGCGACTCCACCGACACACAAATCGACAACGAGCACGGGTCCTTCCTGTTCATCGACACCGCCGGCCTGCGCCGCAAGTCCCGGGTCGATGAGCGCATCGAGAAGTACAGCGTCATCCGGGCCAAAATGGCCATCGAACGGGCTGACGTCTGCGTCATCATGATCGATGCCCTTGAGGGCTTCACCGAGCAGGACAGCAAGGTGGCCGGCCTCGCGCATGAGGCGGGGAAGGCCTGCATCATCGCCGTCAACAAGTGGGACGCCTACGAAAAAGACGGCAAGACCATGCAGAACTACCGCAAGAAACTGGAGAACGACTTCTCCTTCATGTCCTACGCGCCCATCGTCTTCATCTCGGCGAAGACCGGTCAGCGGCTCGACAACCTGTACGAGCTCATCACCTTCGTGAATGACCAGAACAGCATGCGCATCTCTACCGGCAAGCTCAACGACGTGCTGGCCATGGCCACCGCCCGGGTCCAGCCGCCCACCGACAAGGGCCGCCGGCTGAAGATCTACTACATGACCCAGGCCTCCACGAAGCCGCCCACCTTCGTCTGTTTTGTAAACAAAAAAGACCTTTTCCATTACAGCTATCAGCGGTATATTGATAACCAGATTCGCGAGGTCTTCGGCCTCGACGGCACCCCCACCCGCTACATCATCCGCGAGCGGGACCAGAAGGGGAAAAACAGCACAAAATAAGCAAAAGACAGGAGTGCGTTCCTTTGGAAATGCAAATGGATTTCTCCCGGAAACTGCCCACCCCGGAAGAGCTCAAGGCGGAGTTCCCCGTCAGCGACCGGATCCGGCAGGTCAAAGAGGAGAGAGACAGCGAACTCATCGACATCTTTGAGGGCCGCAGCGACAAGCTGCTCCTCGTCATCGGCCCCTGTTCCGCCGACCGCGAAGACGCCGTCGTGGAATACATGCACAAGCTGGCCGGTGTCTACGAGAAGGTGAAAGACAGCGTCTTCATCGTGCCCCGCGTCTATACGAACAAACCCCGCACCGTCGGCATCGGCTACAAGGGCATGCTCCATCAGCCGAACCCGGAGCAGGAGGAAGACATGCTCGCCGGCATCATCGCCATCCGCGGCATGCACCAGCGCATCGCCAGCGAAACGGACTTCACCTGTGCCGACGAGATGCTGTACCCGGAAAACCACCGGTACCTGTCCGACCTTCTGTCCTACGTGGCGGTCGGCGCCCGGTCCGTGGAGGACCAGCAGCACCGCATCGTCGCCAGCGGCATCGGCATCCCCTGCGGTCTCAAGAACCCCACCAGCGGCGACCTGTCCGTCATGATGAACTCCATCATCGCGGCCCAGGCGGCGCACACCTTCCTGTACCGCGGCTGGGAAGTGTCCACCAAAGGCAACGACCATGCCCACGCCATCCTGCGCGGCCGCATGGACAAGTTCGGCAACTCCCACCCCAACTACTACTACGAAGACCTGCTGACCGTCGGACGGCTCTACGAAGAGGCCGGGGCCAAGAACCCCGCCATCCTCGTG
>CAJGDU010000077.1 GCA_904502175.1 Clostridiaceae bacterium | reverse complement strand
CCGTCGTTCGGGAACCAGGATGCATCGCCAATGCCGCCTTTTATCTGTGCGTACAGGTCGCAGGCGCGGTCCCACATGGAGTTGAAGCCGCCGAGGGACGGCGCATAGACTTCAAAGCCGAGGCTGCGGGTTGGCACTATTGCACAACGAGACCCGCCAAACCTTAGGCATTCCGCCAATGGAAACGGACCGGCTTTCACGTTAAAATAACAAGTGTTAGGATAACGAACGTTTTCTGTGCAGGGAGGTGATGATGTGGAGAGACCGCTCGTGCTCGAACTGAAGGCCAACTCGCTCGACGACGGCCCCGGCATCCGGACCGCCATTTTCTTCAAGGGCTGTCCGCTGGACTGCATCTGGTGCCACAACCCGGAGAGCAAGAAGGCCGGCGCGGAGCTGTCCGTCGCGACCGAAGACTGCATCGGGTGCTTCACGTGCAAGACCGTCTGCCCGCTGGGGGCGGCGGGGCCGGACCGGCCCGGTATCGTCGACCGGTCCATCTGCGACAACTGTTTCCGCTGTACGGAAACCTGTCCGCCGAAAGGGCTGCAGCGCGTGGGCCTGGAAATGCCCATGGAGGACATTGTGGCACGCTGTGTGTCTGACAAGGTCTTCTTCGATGTGTCCGGCGGCGGCGTCACGCTCAGCGGCGGCGAACCCACACTCTTCCCGGAGTGGATCGGCGAACTCTGCCGGAAACTGAAGGAGGAAGACATCAACCTCCACATGGAAACCTGCGGTATGTTTGACTACGAGAGGGTCCGGGAACACATCCTGCCGTACCTGTCCAGCATCTATATGGATATCAAAATCATGGACCGGGAAAAGCACAAAAAGTACTGCGGCGTGTACAACGACACCATTCTCGAAAACTTCCGGCGGCTTTGGAAGGACTCCGAAGAACTCGGGTTCGACCTCCTGCCGCGGACACCGCTCATCCCGAACATCACGGACACGGAGGAGAACCTGAAAGCCATCGCCGCGTTCTATCAGGAACTCGGAGTCGGGAAGACGGAACTGCTCCCGTACAACCCCACCTGGTACACGAAAAACGCCAAACTGGGACTGACGCTGAACGAGGAGCTGCAAGGCCTCGACAGCTGGCAGTCCCCGGAAAAAATCAAGCTTTGCAAAGAGATATTCACAGAACAGGGAATCGAATGTATTTGAGGGAGGATATTATGGCAGCAACAGCAACGGCAACGACCACGAAAGACAGAGCGGTCGGCGAGATCGCAAACCGGATCACCCATACGGTGCTCCAGTATTTTGCGTTCCAGTTCACCTATGTCAAAAAGAACAACGATTATCTGAAGACCGTCGACGGATGGCTGAACTTCTCTGTCGCCATCACGACGGAAGACGGCTCCGTTCAGCAGAGCCTCTGGTTCCAGGACGGCAAAGCAAGCGTCAAAAGCAGTGCGGAAGGCACCGACTGCAAACTGGAGCTGAGAGACACCGGCGCGCTCGTCAAACTGGCGACGCTGCCGACGAACGAAGTCCTGCTTATGGTCTTACGGCATGAGATGACGACCAGCGGAAACCTGGCGTACATCGAAACCTTTAATTTCCTCATCTCCGTACTCATGAAGAACGGACAAATCAAGAAGATGAGAAAGCAGCGTGAAGAGCGTCTGGAGAGCGGCAAAGAGATGGTTGCCGACCCCGCCGACGCCAAGCGTGAAAAGAAGCCGAAAGAGTACCTGAAGGCTGACAGCGTCGATCCGGGCGTCAAGTACCTCACCGACGACCCGTATCTGTCCACCTATTCTCTGGATGATTACCCGCGTCTGAGAAAGTATCTGGACGTCCACCACTGCGGAACGCCGGAACTCTGCCTGGAACGCGCTGTTATCCTGACGGACTACTTCCGTGAGAACGGCTTCGAAACCAAACCCGACGGCACGCCCTGGGTCCCCGTGGAACGGCAGGGCCTGGCCTTCAAACATCTGATGGAGAACCGCCGTCCCATCATCCGCAAGGGCGATCTGCTCGCCGGCACCACGACCACCCGCGAAATCGGCGTCCCGCTGTATCCGGACGCCCAGGGCACCATGATCTGGGCGGAACTTCTGAACGTCCATGAGCGCATGCTGAACCCCTACGGCGAAGTCCGCCCCGAAGAAGTCCAGAAACTGAACTCCGACGTGTTCCCGTACTGGGCACACCGCAACTTCCGGGAATATGTCCGGGAGAAATATAACGAGCCCCTCTGCCAGCAGCTCGATGAGCGCTGGGCCGCCATCTTCATGTGGAAGACGGTCGCGCTGTCCCACACCGTCATCGACTATCCGAAAGTCCTGCGTCTGGGCCTGACCGGCATCATCGATGAGATCAAGGCAGAGCTCGAATCCGACAAAGACGCGAACGAAGAGAAGAAACTGACCCTGGAAGCAATGATCCACTGCTACGAGGGCATGATCACCTACGCGCGCCACCTCGCCGAACAGGCGCAGAAAGAGGCGGACGCCGAGACCGACCCGAAGCGCAAGGCCGAACTGCAGGTCATTGCCGACGCCGTCGGACACTCTCCCGAGTTCCCGGCCCGCAACATGGACGAGGCCGTCCACGCCATCTGGGTGCACTGGGTCGGCGTCCACATGGAGAGCACGAACGCCGGGTTCTCCCTCGGCCGCATGGACCAGTGGCTCCAGCCCATCTTTGAAGCGGACATGGCCAAACTCGAGACGAAGGAAGAGCGTGACGCATACGTCTCCCACGTCATCGAACTGCTGGGCTGCTTCTACCTGCGCTGCCAGGACCACCTGCCGCTCATCCCGGACATCGGCAACTACCTGTTCGGCGGCAGCTCCTCGGACCAGGCCATTACCCTCGGCGGCATTACGCCCGACGGGGAAGACGCCGTCAACGACATGACCTACGTCTTCCTGAAGGTCACCGAGATCCTTGGCATCCGCGACCCGAACGTCAACGCCCGCTACAACGCTTCCAAGAACAGCATGACCTACCTGAAGCGTCTCTGCGAAGTCAACGTCAACACCACGGCCACCCCGTCCATCCACAACGATGAAGCGGTCATGGCCTCTCTGGTGGAGCACAACTACGAGCAGCGCGACCTGTACGACTGGGCCGCCACCGGCTGCGTGGAGCCCACCATCTCCGGCAAGCACATCGGCCACACGAACTGCATGATGTTCAACATGGTCTCCGCTCTGGAAATGGCCCTGTACAACGGCTATCATCCGCTCATGCGCTGGGACCTCGGCCCGAAGACCGGCGAAGTCAA
Organism: Clostridiaceae bacterium; assembly: GCA_904502175.1. GTDB lineage: Bacteria > Bacillota > Clostridia > Oscillospirales > Acutalibacteraceae > RUG420. The sequence goes on along the minus strand of CAJGDU010000077.1, from coordinate 2,919 downwards.
GGACTTCAAGACCTTCGACGAGTTCCTGGAGGCCTTCTTCAAACAGCTCGCGTTCCAGGCCGACCTCGCCTGTGAATACAACAACCTTCTCGGCGAAGCACACTCCGTGCTGCGTCCGACCCCGTACATGTCCGCCATCATCGACGGCTGCGTCAAGAAGGGCATCGACTGCACCAAGGGCGGCGCGAAGTATAACTCTTCCGGCACCGCCTGCATCGGTCTCGCCGACATCGTCGACTCCCTCATGGCCATCAAGTACCTCGTGTACGACCAGAAGAAGTACACCTTCGAAGAGGTCATCCAGGCCACGAAGGACAACTTCGAGGGACACGAAGTCATGCGCAGCATCATTCTGACCGAGACCCCGCGCTTCGGCTCCGACAACGACGAAGCCGTCGCCATGGCGAATCGCGTCACGAAGTTCATGAAGGACTGCTTCTGGTCTCACACGAACTTCCGCGGCGGCCACTACACCACCGGGTTCTGGTCCATGTCCAACCACGTGGCCTTCGGCTCCCTGACCGGCGCCCTGCCGTCCGGCCGTCTGGCCTTCCTGCCGTTCACTCCGGGCCTCACTCCCGAAGCGAACGCCTCCAAGAGCCTGCTCGACAACATCAAGGACGTCTCGAAGCTCGACCCCGTCAGCATGAACAACAACATCGCGTTCAACGTCAAGGTCAACCCGGCGCCCAAAGACACGCATGAGCAGACCGTCAATAACGTCATGTCCTACGCGAAGGCGTACTCCAACCTCGGCGGCATGCAGATGCAGTTCAACGTCGTCTCTTCCGACGTCATGCGGGCCGCCATGGCGAACCCGGACGAGTACCGCGACCTCATGGTCCGCATCTCCGGCTACAACGCCTACTTCGTCGACCTCTGCCGCGACCTCCAGCTCGAGCTGGTGCATCGCGCCGACTACGGCATGTAAAGAGAGGGGAAGAAAATGAGATTTGGTGGAAAAGTCATCGCCTTCGCCTTCGACCTCGACAACTGGGCGAAGGACATTGAAGTCAACAACCTGAACTACCCGAGCATCAAAGAAGTCAACGACGTCGTCTACAGCGCAGACGAGCCCGACATCTGTGTGGCCGACCTCCTCTACAACCCGCACAGCGTCAAGTACGAGAAGTACCCCGTCATCCTCAACATCCACGGAGGCGGCTGGGTCATCGGCGATAAACGCAACAGCAGAGGGCAGTGTCTCCAGATGGCGGACAGCGGCTGGTTCGTGGTGAACATGAACTACGGCCTCCCGCCGAAACCTTTCAACATGTTCGAGAAGCATGATCCGAAGAAGAGCCACGGCGACCACTATTACCCGACCCAGGTGGTGCAGGCCTATAAAGCCCTGCAGTGGATCGCCGACAACGCGGAGAAGTACAACCTGGACACCGACTGCGTGGTCGTGTCCGGCGACTCGGCCGGGTCGCACATCGCCTCGGTCACCGTCACCTCTTCGTCGAACCCGGAACTCCGCAAGGGGCTGGGCCTTCCGGACCCGCCCGTCCACGTCAGAGGCGGCGTCCTGTTCAGCGGCTTTTACGACCTCACTTATTTCTGGGGACGTGATATAATGAGAGTGCCGTGGTTCCGGGAGCTCGCGGTGTCCATCTTCAACACCCGGGACATCCACAACCACCCCATGTACCCCTATTTCAACCCCATCCCGTTCGTCACCAAAGACATGCCGAAAACGCTGGTGGTCAACGGAAACAAAGACCCCATCACCTACGGCCACTCCGGAAAGCTCCGGGACCGCCTGGCAGAAGTCGGGGCAGACTACGAGTTCTATGAGGAGACCGGACCGGTCGCCCTCCACGACTTCCATCTGCTCTCGTTCCTGCCCAGCTCCCACAACTGCATGCAGTATGTGGCCGGGTTCCTCGACCGGGTCGCCGAATCATAGTCAGGAGAACACACTGTGCCGAAAAAACCTCGCTCCGAACAGGAAGTCCAGAAAGTCCGGGAAGACATCCTGGACAAGACACTCGAACTCATCAACGAGGTCGGGTATGAAAACTTCACCATGCGGAAACTGGCAGACAAGCTGAACATGACCGCGACGCCCATCTACCAGTACTACAAAAACAAAGACGAGCTGTACCTGGCGGCCCTGACGCAGGGGTTTGAAACCCTGTGCAAGGTCGCGGAGGACGCGCGCGCCAAAGGGGGAAACCCCGAAGAGCAGCTGCGCTCCGTCATCCGGGACATCGTCCTGTACGCGCTCGCCCATCCGGGCGTGTACAACATCCTCTTTGTCTCCGCCGTGCCCAAGTACTACGACTACGTGGGGACCGAGACGGAGGAGGCCGCCAAGCGCGAGCTGGACGCGGCGCTGAAGTTCCGGGACTACATCGTCGAAGTTGCGGAGGAGTCCGGGTTCCTGGACCCGGATGCCGAGGAAGGGGTCCTCATGAAGCTCCTGAGCGGCCTCTGCACCATCCACGGGTACGTGACCCTGGCCAACAGCCAGATCACGGACTACCTGCTGGGTCCCATCGTGCAGACGGACAACCCGGAACTCATCGACCACGTCATCGACACGGTTCTCGAAAACTACCGGTAATACAGACAAGGCCTTCGGCTGCTGCCGAAGGTCTTTTTATTCTGCCGAAACAGGGGCAATAAGCGCCCTTATTTTGCTGCACTTGTCATGTTTTTCCGCCGTCCGGGGCAGTATACTGAGGGCGAAGAGAGGAGGACGACCCAATGGCCACGGTAACAACCAACGCAAGAATGTTGGCGATCCGCCTCTCCGATAAAGTCCAGAAGGAACCGGAATATGCTCGACGGCTCGGCATCCGGCTGGACTTCCAGACCGACCACAGAAAGGATGTTGGATATGAATCTGAACCTTCTCATTTCCGAAATCGTGAAGAAGATCGATAACCCGAACATCGTCAAAGCGATCATCAT
>CAJGDU010000076.1 GCA_904502175.1 Clostridiaceae bacterium | reverse complement strand
GCCTTCAAGAGCGGCAACGCCTGCGTCCTCCGGGGCGGCAAGGAGAGCTACCGCTCCTCCTTCGCGGTCGTGGAGGCCATGAAGGACGCCCTGCAGAAGTGCGGCATCAGCACGGACGCCGTGGGCCTCGTCTCCGACCTCACCCACGACAGCGCCAACGAACTCATGACGGCCGTGGGCCTTGTGGACCTGCTCATCCCGCGCGGCGGAGCGGGCCTCATCCGGCGCATCACCGAAAACGCCAAGGTCCCCTGCATCCAGACCGGCAGCGGCATCTGCCACGTCTACGTGGACAACTGCGCCGACCTGCCGAAGGCCGTGAACATCGTCAACAACGCCAAGACCCAGCGCCCCTCCGTCTGCAACGCGGAAGAGGTCCTGCTGGTCCATAAAGACGTGGCGGAGGAGTTTCTCCCCATGATCAGGACCCGTCTCGTCGACCTGCGGGAGAAAGAGGGGCTGGTCCCCGTGGAGCTGCGCCTCGACCCGAAGGCGGCCGCCATCATCCCCGGCACGCCGGCGGGCCCCATGGACTTCGACACGGAGTATAACGACTACATCCTGTCCGTCAAAGTCGTCGACAGCCTGGAAGAGGCCATCCGGCACATCGCCGAACACTCCACCGGGCACAGCGAAGCCATCGTCACCTGTTCCGAGCGGAACGCCGACCTCTTCGTCAAGCGCGTCGACAGCGCGGCGGTCTATGTGAACGTGTCCACCCGCTTCACCGACGGCGGCGAATTCGGCCTCGGCTGCGAGATGGGCATCTCCACCCAGAAGCTCCACGCCCGCGGTCCCATGGGCCTCGAAGAGCTCACCACCTGGAAATACGTCATCCGCGGCGATGGCGAGATCCGCGAATAAGGAGGCCGACAATGGAACGGACATACGGTTTCATCGGCGCCGGCAACATGGGCTCCGCCCTCGCGAGCGCCCTGGTCCGGAGCATCCCCGCGGAACAGGTCCTGGTCTCCGACCCCTCGGAGGAAAAGCTGACGGCGCTTCAGGAGAAGACCGGCATCGTGCCCTCCGACAACGAGTCCATTGCCCGGAACGCCGACTTTGTCGTCCTCGCGGTCAAACCCCAGGTGCTGCCGGACGTGCTCGCTCCGCTGAAAGAGGCCCTGGCGGCCAACACCGGCAAGACCATCATCACCATGGCGGCCGGCACCTCCATGGAGACGGTCCTGGACCTCTGCGGTTCTGAGGCGCCGGTCATCCGCATCATGCCGAACACCCCGGTCTCCGTGGGCGCCGGCGTGCTGCTCATCGTCCGGAACGGGCTGGTCTCCGACGAGGTCTTCGAGACCTTCCTGCACGACTTTGCCGCGGCGGGCACGCTCGTCCCGCTGGAGGACGAAAAACTCATCGACGTCGGCATGGCCATCTCCGGCTGCGGCCCGGCCTATGTCTTCATGTACATCGACGCCATGGCCAAGGCGGGGGAGAAGCTCGGCCTCGACCGGGAGACCGCCGCCATCCTGGCAAAGGCCACGACCCGCGGCTCGGCGCTCCTGTCCGAGTGCTCGGAGCAGTCGCTGGAAGACCTGCGCATTGCCGTGTGCAGCCCCGGCGGCACGACCATCGAAGGGGTGAAGTCCCTCTGGGAATCCGACCTCGACGGGGTCGTGGAAAAGGCCCTCCAGGCCGCCTACGACCGTTCTCTGGAGCTGGCGAAAGAATGATCGAAATACAGAGAAACGCCCGGAAGAAACCCTCTTCCGGGCCCTTTTTTGTCATTTCTTGGAATTTGCACAAAGATTTTGCACGATGGAATTGGCATTCAGACTGTTTTCAGAGAAAACGGGAGATGCATCGCCCGCGATTTGTGCAGATTGCATAAAAATAGAGTTGTAACAAATTTGACTTTATTTCATATTGTGGATACAATGCACGGCGTCAAGGCAAACCATCAACTGATCAAATGAAGGAAACGAAAGGAGATCAATGATGACCAACCAAGACGGCCGAACATTCCTCTCCTCGCTGGCCGGCCGCATCGTGGCAGTCCTCCTCATGGTGGCATGCTGCTGCGGTGTCATGGTGGGCTACGCGGTCACGACCTACACCCTCAACGTTTTTGCGGACGGGAAGGTCATTCCGGTGAAGACTTCGACCAGAGATCCCGCTGCCATCGTTGCGCAGTGCGGCATCGAAGTGGGGGAATACGACAAGGTCGACACCACTTCGTTCCAGGTCGGCTCCGACGTGGAAAACGGAAACGCCATCATCGTTTTCCGGGCCGTTCCGGTCACGTTCTACGACAAGGGCAAGAAGCTGAAGAGCGTCCACGCGGCCGGCACCATCGCCGACGCGCTCGAAGCCGCGGACATCAAACTCGAAGGAGCGGACACCACAGAGCTGGAGCCCGAGACCCTGCTTCGGGAAAATATGAAGATCAACATCCTGCGCGCGTTCAAAGTCCAGATCATCGTGGACGGGACGAAGCAGAAGGTCGACTACGCGAAGGGCACTGTCCGGGAACTGCTGGACCGTGTCGGCATCGACATGGGTGAGAACGACGTCGTCAAACCGGCCCTCACCAAGACGCTGAAGCCCGGCAGCAAAGTCGTCATCAAACGCGTTTCCTTCGAACGGCGGGAAGTCGAAAAGGTCATCAAATTCGGGACTGTCACCAAGACCTCCAGTGTTCTGGCGGACGGCATCGAAAAGGTCGCCCGCAAGGGCCGGAACGGCCAGAAGACCGTCACCTATGAGGACAAGATCGTCGACGGGAAAGTCGTCTCCACCAAGAAAGTCGGAGAGGCCGTCCACGTCAAGGCCGTCGACAAAGTCATCGTCAAGGGCACCCGCGGCGCAGCCAAGGCATCCACCGGCTTCACGCCCGGCAGCAAGCCGACGAACTATATCAAGACCTTCCACGGCCCCGCCACGGCCTATACGGGCGGCGGCACCACCGCGTCCGGCGCGGCGGCCAGAAGAGGCCTCGTCGCAGTCAATCCGCGGCAGATCCCCTACGGTTCCAAGCTGTACATCGTGGCCGATGACGGCACGGTCTACGGGAACTGTATCGCGGCCGACACCGGCGGGTTCGTCACCAACGGCTCCGGCACCATCGTGGACCTCTACATGGACACCAACGCCCAGTGCAGACAGTGGGGCAGACGCAATGTCACCATCTATGTCATCAGCTGGGGCAACGGCAGAGTGTGAGTGCCAGAATCAGCAATCAAACAGAGATCCCGGCAGAAACTGCCGGGATTTTTTTAGCTTTCTTTAAAGTATCATTCATACTATAATAGTAATTCAAAGGTGTATTTTTTACGAAAGGAAGGATGGCACTCCCATGAGAGACCCCTATGAGGTCCTCGGCGTCCCGCGGGGCGCCAGCGAGGAAGAAGTCACCAAGGCCTACCGGGCCCTCGCAAAAAAATACCATCCGGATCTGAACCCCGGCGATGCGACCGCTGCCGCCAGAATGAGCGAGATCAACGAGGCGTACGACCGCATCCAGAAAGGGGATACGCAGCCGACCTATACCGGACCCACCTACGGATATGGAGGGCCCGGCAGTTACGGTCCGTTCTCCGGCGGGACCGGGACGGGACAGAGCGGGAACACCGACCCCTTCCAGGAGTTCTGGCAGTGGTACAACGCGGCGCAGAACCAGGCCCGCCGCCAGCAGCAACAGCAGCAGTACCAGCAATACCAGCAGTACCGCCAGCGGCAGCAGCAGTATCAGCAGTACCAGCAGAACCGCAACTACGGGCGCACCTACCGCACCGGCGGCTTCGGATGCTTCCGGTTCATCGCCTGGTTCTTCTTCATCCAGGTCCTCCTCGGCATGTTCAGCCTTCTGTTCAACACCTGCGGGACCGGATATTACTACTACAATAACGAAAACAACAATAACACGCCGTACGCCGGCGGAAACGATTACTATAACGAATACTACAACGAGTATTACCAGAACCTGGACGGGGAGAACGCGCAGCACGTCTCTCTCGAGACAGAGTCCGGCACTTATACCGTTGAATTCATCTGAAAGGAAGTACGAGTGTGAAGGAAAAGCTTCAGGCGCTCGTCGAGGGCCGCAACGGCCTCGACATGTGGAATTACATCATCATCGTGGTGGACGTTCTGCTCATTGTCGTCAGCATCCTGGCCAACAGCTATCTGCCCCTGGTCATCGCGTTCCTGCTCATCGTCCTGTTCCTGTTCCGCGCCCTGTCCCGGAACCTGGAAAGACGGCGGAAGGAGAACCGCTTCTTCGCGGACACGTCGCTGGCCATCGTCCGGCAGCATAAGCTGAACGCCATGCGCTGGAAGGACCGGAGGACCCACGTCTACAAGAAGTGCCCCGCCTGCCGGAAAGTCCTGCGGGTCAAACGGCGCAAGGGCAGGAAGGACATCCACTGTCCGTACTGTCACAACGACTTCCAGATCGTCATCCACATCAAAGGCGATCTCGACCGGGAAGAGGCCTATGCCCGCAAGGCGGAGGCCAAGGCAAACAAGAAATAACCCATTGGGAGAGTAGGAACTATGAGAAACCATTACGATTACCTCGTCGTCGGCAGCGGCCTGTTCGGAGCGGTCTTCGCCCATGAAGCGGTGAAGGCGGGCTTTTCCGTCCTCGTGCTGGAGAAGCGGGACCACATCGGCGGCAACATCTATACGGAAGAGGTCGAGGGCATCGACGTCCACAAGTACGGCGCTCACATCTTCCACACTTCTGACAAGAACATCTGGAGCTATGTCGACCAGTTCGCGGAGTTCAACAACTTCGTGAACTCTCCGGTGGCCAACTACAAGGGCGAAATGTACAACATGCCCTTCAACATGAACACCTTCTCGAAGATGTTCGGCATCTCCACGCCGGCCGAGGCCATGGAAGTCCTCGAAAAGGAGCGGGCGGAGATCACCGGCGAGCCGCAGAACCTCGAAGAGCAGGCCATCAGCCTCGTCGGCCGCACGGTCTACACCAAGCTCGTCAAAGGCTATACCGAGAAACAGTGGGGCAGAGACTGCACCGAACTGCCGGCCTTCATCATCAAGCGTCTGCCGGTGCGGTTCACCTACGACAACAACTACTTCAACGACCGCTACCAGGGCATTCCCTGCGAAGGGTACACCGTCATGGTGGAGCGCATGCTGGACGGGGCCGACGTGCTCCTGAACACCAACTTCCTGGACGACAAGGAGAAGTGGCTCGGCATGGCGGACAACTGCGTCTACACCGGCCCCATCGACGCCTACTTCGGCTATTCCCTCGGCAAGCTCGAATACCGGAGCCTCAAGTTCGAGACCGAAGTGCTCGACGAGGAGAACTACCAGGGCGTCGCGGTCGTGAACTACACCGACCGGGAGACCCCGTACACCCGGGTCATCGAACACAAGCACTTCAACTTCGGCACCCAGCCGAAGACCGTCGTCACGAAAGAGTATCCCACCGCGTGGGAAGAGGGCATGGAGCCCTACTACCCGGTCAACAATGACCGCAACGCGGAACTCTATGCCGCCTACGCGGAGCTCGCCGCCAAAGAGGGCGTCCTGTTCGGAGGCCGTCTGGCCGAGTACCGCTACTACGACATGGACGACACCGTCGCCGCCGCCCTGCGCCTGGCCGCGACAGAACTCTATTGAACACCCCACAGGAGGAACCTATGGCAACGGTGAAAGTCAGTGTCATCATGCCGGTCTACGGCGTGGAAGACTATGTCGGCGGCGCCATCGAGAGCATCCAGAACCAGACCCTGACGGACTGGGAACTGTTCTGCGTCGATGACGGCTCCAAAGACCGCAGCGGCGACGTGTGCGATGCATATGCCGAAGAAGACGACCGCATCCGGGTCATCCACAAGGAAAACGGCGGCGCGCCGAGCGCGCGCAACGTGGCCATCGACCAGGCGGAAGGGGAGTACCTCTACTTCTGCGACGCCGATGACTGGGCCGAACCCACCATGCTGGAAGACATGGTGCGCATCGCCGACGAAAACCGCTCCCAGCTCGTGGTGGCGGGGTTCTATATCGACACCTACTATTCCGACACCGAAAAGTTCACCCAGGAGCAGTGCGTTCCCTCCAGAGTCTTCGCGGGCCAGCGGGACTTCCGGGAACACGCCCACGAACTCTTCGACCAGAACCTGCTCTACACGCCCTGGAACAAACTGTTCCTGGCAGACTATATCAAAAAGAACCAGCTC
>CAJGDU010000075.1 GCA_904502175.1 Clostridiaceae bacterium | reverse complement strand
ATCCGCGCGGGGTCCCGGGCCTACAACTCCGGCGTCCTCCGGGAGGACGCGCGCTTCAAGCGCAACATGCGCCATGCCTGGTTCCACCACGTGGACCGGGGCGTGTACTTCTACTCCCAGGCCATCAATGTGGAAGAGGCCCGGGAAGAGGCGGAGTTCGTCATCAAACAGGTGAACGGCGCCGCGCTGAAACTGCCCGTCTTCCTCGACATCGAGGACACCGGGACCAAGGGCAAGGGGAGAGCGGACAAACTCTCGAAAGAACAGCGGACGGCCATTGCCCTGGCTTTCGCGGAAGTCATTCGGGAGAAGGGCTATGAGCCCGGTGTCTACGCCAACCGCTGGTACCTGAACGACCGCCTGGATGCTGCCGCTCTGGAGTCCGCCGGCATCCGCATCTGGCTGGCCGAGTACACGACGGCGTCCGCGCCGAAATACCGCGGGGCATGGGACTACTGGCAGTACTCTCAGACCGGGCGCGTCCCGGGCATCCCGGGAGCGGTGGACTTAGACCGCACGTCCTCCGCCACAGACAAAAACAACGACCTGTCACGAAGACAGGTCGTTTTCTTTTTACTTCTTCCCGCCCCAGAGGTAGCCTTTGAACTCTTCCGGGACCGTCATGTAGAGGGCGTGCGCCGCTTCCTCCGGCGTCATCTCATACTTCCCGCGGATCCAGTCTTCATACATGTAACTGCAGCCGCCGGAAAAAACCCTTAGCTTCAGCCGCTCCGTCTCCGTCAGGGGGCGGCCCCAGTTCTCCTCGATGATCTTCTTGGAGGCCTCATAGCTGTAGTCGGCAATGAAGTGGGAGAGGGAGTTGATGCCGGTGGAGTCGAACATGCGCACCAGGGGCTGCCAGTAGGTGCGGCCCATCTGGTAAAAGATGAGGAAGAGGTCCTCAAAGGTGTCGATGCGCTCCGGGGTGAAGGCGGTGTCCACCATCTGTTTGTAGTTATAGTTCATGACGTCGTATTTGTCCTTGAAATATCGATAAAACGTGGCGCGGGACACCCCGGCCTCCTCACAGAGCATGGAGACCGTGATCTTGGAAAAACCGACTATCTCCACAAGTTCGTCGAATGCGTGGAGAATGACTAAACGGGTGCGTTCAGGCATGTTGCACAACTCCCTATGTCAACAAAACGAAAAGTTAAGACATCTCAGCCCTATTGTATCATACTGAGACACTGCGTCAATTCTGTTTCTCGGAAAGCTCTACAAGTGTGTATAGAAAAGAAATATAATAAATTTGTACATGTATAAAAAATTGCTTCGGCATATCAAGCAGGGAGGTATTTATGTTTCGTACACCGCATGAACTGAGCCCGGGCGAGATCCGCTGCCTGGAGGACTACTACCGCGATACGGCCACGCAGCCGGTGCGGAAAAACCTGATCAAGCTGGTCCGGCACATCAATTTCCTGAACCCCGTTCCGGGACCGGACTCCTGGGAGTACATCTTCTACAACCGTCAGCTGACGGACGAGCAGATCGACTTTGCGCTGAAGATGAAACTCCGCCACCCCTATTCCATCCCCGAACTGGCAGACCGTGTTGGTATGCCAATCGAAAAAACAGCACAGATGGCCTACGACCTCGTCTATATCGGCCTTCTGGAATACTGCAACAAACCCGGAGAGCCCGACCTCGTCCAGCTGCCGGTCTTTGCGCCCGGCAACATGGAGAGCACCGTCATGACCAGAGAGCGGACGGACACGTTCCCGGAGACGGCCCCCGCGTTCCTGAACTATGTTCTGGACCTGCAGAAGAAGATCACCGCGCTCGGCTTCAACGGCGTCGCCATCATGAGAGCGCTTCCCGTCGAGAAGTCCATCGCCAATGAGAGCCGCAAGGTCTCCAGAGAAGAAGTGTCGCACTGGCTCGACTGGGCCGGCGACAGCATCGGCGTCGCCCCCTGTGAGTGCCGGAAACTCCGCGTCATGTGCGACGAGGGCACCGCGGACCTCGAAGGCGAATGGTGCATCAACCTCGGCACCTATGCTGAGAGCTGCATCCGGGTCGGCAAAGCCCGCCGTCTGACCAGAGCGGAAGCGGAAGAAAAGCTCAAGAGAGCGGAAGAACTCGGCTATGTCCATCAGCTGTCCAACGTGGACGGCCCGGACCACTCCATCTTCATCTGCAACTGCCCGTGGGACACCTGCATGGCCCTCCGGACTGCGTGGTGGACGTCGTCCCCGAACCTGTCCGCCTCCAACTTCCGCGCCTCGGTCGACCCCAACCACTGTGTCGCCTGCGGCGGCTGTGTCGAAGTCTGCCCGCAGAACGCGGTCAAACTCGGCCAGAAACTCTGCCAGAATGAACCGGTGGAGATCGCCTCCCCGAAGATCAACAACGACTCCCTGTTCCTGCTGCCCAAATACTGGGCCGGCCACGACTACCTGGAAGGCGGCCGGGACAACGTTATTCCCGAGACCGGCACGGCGCCCTGTAAGTCCAACTGCCCGGCGCACATCGCGGTCCAGGGCTACCTGAAGAAAGCCAACGAGGGCAAGTATGACGAGGCCCTCGAACTCATCAAGAAAGAGAACCCGTTCCCGGCCATGTGCGGACGCGTCTGCGCGCGGTTCTGCGAGCAGGTCTGTACCCGCGGCGATGTCGACGAGCCCGTCGCCATCGACGAAGTCAAGAAGTTCGTGGCGGACCTCGACCTCAAGGCAGAGACCCGCTTCGTCCCTGAAAAACGCTTCAACGAAGGCCAGAAAGTCGCGGTCATCGGTTCCGGCCCCGCCGGTCTGTCCGCCGCTTATTACCTGGCAGTCTGGGGCCATGACGTCACCGTCTTCGAGAAGGAAGACGTCCCCGGCGGCATGATGGCGTTCGGTATGCCGAACTTCCGCCTCGACAAGAAAGTCGTCGAAGCTGAGATCGACGTCATCCGCGAACTCGGTGTCGAGATCAAGTGCGGCGTCGAAGTCGGTAAAGACGTCACCATCCAGCAGCTCCGTGACGAGGGCTACAAGGGATTCTATGTGGCCATCGGCGCCCAGGGCGGCCGGAAACTCGGCGTGGACGGCGAAGACTCCGAAGGTGTCATCTCCGGCATCGACTTCCTGAGAGATGTGGCGTTCGAGCGCATCCCGAAACTCTCCGGCAACGTCATCGTGGTCGGCGGCGGCAACGTCGCGGTCGACGTGGCCCGTACCGCGGTCCGATACGGCGCAAAGAAAGTCACCATGCTCTGCCTCGAGCAGCGCGATGAGATGCCTGCCGCAGACGATGAAGTCCTCGAAGCGGAAGAAGAAGGCATCGTCGTCGAGTGCGGCTGGGGCCCGAAAGAGATCGTCGCCAAGAAGGGCAAAGTCACGTCCGTCATCTTCAAGAAGTGCACCTCCGTCTTCGACGCGGACCACAAGTTCGCCCCGAAATATGACGAGGACGACACCATGACGCTCGACGCCGACTTCGTCCTCGCCGCCATCGGCCAGTCCATCCAGTGGGGCGGCCTGCTCGACGGCACCAAGGTCGAACTCAACCGCAACCAGACCGCGAAGGCCGACAGCTGGACCTATCAGACCAAGGAGCCCGACATCTTCGTCGGCGGCGACGTCTACACCGGCCCGAGCTTTGCCATCTACGCCATTGCGGCCGGCAAAGAAGGCGCCGAGTCCGTCCACCGCTATGTCTGGAAGGGCCACAGCCTGACGCTCGGCCGTGTCCGCAGAGACAACTTCCACTATCTCGACAAGGACAACATGGTCATTGCCAGCTATGACCGCGGCATGCGGAACGTCCCGGGCAAGGATCCCGAAAAGGTCAAGACCTTCGACGACGAGCGCCTGACCTTCACCGAAGACCAGGTCAAAGCCGAAACGGCCCGCTGTCTCTCTTGCGGACAGGCCCATGTTGATGATAAAATCTGTATTGGCTGCGGACTCTGCACCGTCCAATGCAAGTTCGACGCCATCACGCTTCACAAGATCCCGGACGAAGAAGTCGGCTGGGGCGTCGAGTATGAAGACCTCGTCAAGAAGGTCGTCATCGAAGAGGCGAAAAAGGCCAAACGTCTGGCCCTGAAGAAAATCCGCGCGTAACAGGAGGCATGTTCCATGCATGAGATCAGCGTATTGAAAAAGGCGATCGACCTTGCCGAAGAGACGGCAGTCGCCAACAATATCGAAAAGATCTCCTACATTACGCTCGAAGTCGGAGAACTGTCCGGGTACCTGCCGGTGTTCTTCGAACGGTACTTTGACATCGTCATCGAGGGCCGCCCTATGTTCGAAGGGGCAGAGCTCCGGATGACGCGTCCGCGGGGAGAAGGGCTGTGCCTCGACTGCTACTCCATGTACAACATCATGGAGCACGAGGGCGTCTGCCCGAAGTGCGGTTCCCGGAACAAGAAAGTGCTGGGCGGCCAGCAGTTCTCCCTCAAGGACATCGGCTTTGTGGAAACGGTCCCTGAACCGGCGGCCCAATAGCCGGAAACAACACGAAAAAAGACCTCAGACGATATGTCTGAGGTCTTTTGTTGTTCTTCGGTTGAAGAGCTGCGCTTATTCAGCCGCGTTTGCTTTCAACGTGAGAGCCGACTTTTTGCGGGCAGCGTTGTTCTTATGAAGAATGCCCTTGGCAGCAGCCTGGTCGATCTTTTTAATGGCATCCTTGACCAGGACGTCCTTGTCGTCCGCGTTGGTCTCAATGGCGATGTTCGCCTTTTTGATGGCCGTCTTGAGAGCAGACTTGCGGGACTTGTTTCTCTGAGCCTTCGTGTTGTTGACGAGAACACGTTTTTTAGCAGACTTGATATTCGGCATGCAGCGCACCTCCTTCTTCGTTGTACAGGCAAATATGATAGCACGGAACTGCCAAAAAAGCAATAATTATTTATTTATAAAGATAGACTCTGGTCTCATAGGGGCGCAGGACACATTTGTCGCTCTTTGCGGGGGCATCCTTGTAGTTGGAGAGCAGCAGTTTTCCCTTTTTCAGATTGTACCCTTTCGGCGCCTCCACCTTCTGCTTCTTTTCGGAGAACGAGGTGAGGACCAGGGCCTTCGTGCCCTTCAGGGTCCGCTCATAGACATAGAGCTTTTTGTTCTTCCGGTCGAACTCCCTGTAGTCGCCGTAGACGAGGACGGGGTTCGCCTTGCGGACCGCGAAGAGCTTCTTATAGTAGTTCAGGATGGAGTCGGGATCCTTCTTCTCCGTGTCCCGGTTGATGGTCTTGTAGTTCTTGTTGACCGAGAACCAGGGGGTGCCGGTGGAAAAGCCCGCGTTCTTCTTTTTGCTCCACTGCACCGGGGTCCGGGCGTTCTCGCGGCTGGTCTTGTTGGCCACCTTCAGATAGAACCGGTCGGTGAAGCCGAGTTTCTTGAAGAGCTTCGCGTTGTTGAAGGTGACGACGTCCTTGAAGTCCTCGAGGTGCTTGAGGTGGTTGTTCAGCATACCGAGCTCCTGGCCCTGGTAGACGAAGGGCGTGCCCTGCAGCAGGTAAACGCTGGTGGCGAGGGCCTTGCCGCTCTCTTTCCAGTACTTTTCGGAGCCGTAGCGGGAGATGACGCGGGGGTGGTCATGGTTCTCGATATAAAGGCAGTTCCACGCCCTGCCGTTGAGGTTCTCCTGCCAGGCGCTGAGCGCTTTTTTCAGCTTCCGCAGGGAGAAGGGGAGGTGGATGGTATCCGTCATGAAGCAGTCGGCATTCATATGGTCGAAGGTGATCATCATGTCGAAGACCTTGTCGTCACCCACCGTGAACTTGACGGCGTCCTTCGCGCCGGTCATGGGGGACTCGGCCACCTGGATGCAGTCGTACTCATCGGCGACCGAGCGGTACTCGTGCAGGTACTCCATGAGATGGGGCCCCTTGTTGTAGTGCTCGATGCCGGCGGCGATGGGCAGGGGGAAGCCGTTCGGCAGGCCCTCGCGCTTGGAGATGAAGGTGATGACGTCCTCCCGGAAGCCGTCCACGCCCATGTCCAGCCAGAAGCGCATGATGTTCTTGACTTCCTCCCGGACTTTCGGGTTGTCGTGGTTCAGGTCGGGCTGTTTTTCCGCGAAGACATGGAGGTAGTACTGGTCGACCGACTCCACATACTTCCAGGCGCCGCCCTCGAAGAGGGAGATCCAGTTGTTCGGCGGCAGCCGGTTGCCCTTCCTGTCGTATTTCGGGTCCCGCCAGATGTAGTAGTCGTGGTAGGGGTTGTCCCGGGACTTGCAGGCCTCTTTGAACCATTCACACTCGTCGGAGGAGTGGT
>CAJGDU010000074.1 GCA_904502175.1 Clostridiaceae bacterium | reverse complement strand
CAAAACAAAAAGAGCTTCCCTTCCGGGAAGCTCTTTTTTATGAAGTTCAGTTGCCGGCAGCGGCGAGGCCGACGGGGCCGTTCGTGATGCGGCCCTCTCCAACGGTGGTGACGTTGGAAACGGTGGTGGCCGCCGTGGTGGCTGCCGTCGTCGGAGCCGCGGTGGTCGTGGCCGCCGTGGTGCGCGCCGCGGTGGTCGTGGCTGCGGTGGAGGCCGCCGTGCTGGCAGCGGCGCTGGTGGCCGCGGCAGTGGAACCGCCTTCCGCGGTGGTCTCCTCCTCTGTGGCGCTCAGCTCGCCGTTCAGGGCGTTGCCGGCCTCAGAGTCGGGCAGCTCGAGGTAGTCGGTGTTCACATACTGTTTGAGCATGGAGGCGACCCACAGGTACGAGAAGTTCGCGTTGGAGATCTTCACGCCGTGGTTCATGGCGTCGGTCTCTGTGAAGTCGCGGTACCAGACCACATGGACATTGGAGTAGTCGGCGCCGTAGACCGTGACGATGGGAACGAGCTTCGGATCTTTGATGGAGACCGTGACCTTGCCTTCCGGCGTGGTGACGGTGTCGATGGTGCAGTCGAGGACGAGGCCTACGACCTGGTCGGCCAGTGCCTGGGTGGAGATGAAGTTGCCGAGGGAGTAGGCACAGAAGACTTTCCGTCCGTCTTCCGCGTTGATCCACTCCGCGTTCTGGACCACGTGCGGGTGTGTGCCGACGATGAGGTCGGCGCCCCAGTCCGCGAGATCCTGCGCCAGCTTCTTCTGGTCGTCCGTGATGACATGGCTGTCTTCGTTGCCCCAGTGGCAGCCGACGACGACGATGTCCGCGAGCTTGTTGGCACTCTTGACCTGCTTCTTGATGATGTCGGTCTCGCTGGTGTAGATGACCCGCTTGTCGGCGGCCTCCGGTGTGGAGATGCCGTTGGTGCCGTAAGTGTAGGACAGGAAGGCGACAGACCGTCCCTTGCAGGAGTAGACCGGGATGGTGTCGAGGTCGTTCTTGTCCCACAGGCCGGTGTACAGGACGTCGTCCGGCAGGTCGTTCTCATAGTATTCGACGGTGGCTTCCAGGCCCGTGGCGGCCTGGTCATAGATATGGTTGTTGGCCACGCTGAAGACCCGCATGTTCAGAAGGTTGTACAGCGCCTGTCCGCACTCGCCCGGCGTGGAGAAGGTGGGATAGCTGGCGGGGCCGAGCTTGCTGCTGAGCAGGGACTCCTGGTTGACCCAGTTGAGGTCGTGCTGCTGGTAGAAGCTGGCGACGCTCTCATAGGCGTAGTTGAAGTCGTAGCCGTTGCCCTGGGCGCGGGTGGACGCCTGCTGGAAGATCTTCTGATGGATGAGGTTGTCTCCGCTGGCGGAGAAGGTAAAGGTGGCAGACTCATCGGTCTTGGCCGGAGGCGCCGGTCTCTTCCGTCCGGCGTAGTCAAGCTTCTTGACGGGGACGGAGGGGTGCTGGGAACCGACGGAGGCGGAGGCCAGTTCATCGGTGCCGCCTTTGTTTTTATAGAGGGTGATGCCGGGCAGGTCCTTCGTGCTCTGAGTGGCAATGGTCTTGCCCTCCGCTTCGACGATATCGGGCTGGTACTTGTCCTCGAACTCCGCCTGTTTGGCGGCGTCGGAGGAGTACTCGGCCTGGACCGAAGCCAGGTAGTAGTTCTTGTTGAACGGGTTGACCTTGTTGAAGCTGTAGTTCTTCTCCGCGACGATGATGCTGGACGTGCCGCCGCACTGGACCGGCACCGCGTACACGCCGTCCTTGACCTCTTCGAGGAGGTCGACCGCGGCGGGGACGCCGTCTTCGGTCAGCTTGGTGACCACGCCGAGGCGGCAGTCGCTGTTCTCCGGAGAGACATAGACTTCATACCAGCCCTTTTTGTGCGTGCGGCTGGCAAAGGCATGGATGATGAGGAATAAAAAGAGAAGGGCCAAAAGGAGAGCTGCGATACAGGTGATGAGCCTCCGATAGTTGACCTTATACTTTTTCTTTTTCCGGGCGCCGGCAGTCTTCTTCTGACCGTTGGCCCGGGCATTCTGCAGCTGCGCGGAGCGTTTCGCGTTCTGCTGCTTCTGCTTCGCGGACTGCGGCCGCGCGGTCTTCGCTCTGGCCTGGCCCTGTCCTGCAGACTGCTTCGCGCCGGCGGGACGACCGGCCGGCTTTTTCCCGGCGCTCTTCCCTGCCGATTTTTTGGGAGCCGTCTGCTTCGGAGCAGCGGCTTTTTTCTTCACTCGCTTTTTCGCCGAGGCGGACCGTTTCTCTGCGGCGCGCTTCTGGCTGATGGCGGCATCGGTATTGATGTGACGCCCATTTCTGCTCTGTTCCACGTTCAGAGCTCCTTTCTCTCGCCCATTTCGGCGGAGCCGACCGCCTGTCAGTCAGCCCCTATTAGATTAATCATATCAGTTCTATGCTATCTTTTTCAATATAAATCTGTTTATAAAATACAATATGTACCCCTGATGTCGGATAACTCACCACAAGATGTAGTCTCAGGCGGTCTCTTTGACCCGGAACCAGCAGGAGTACTCCTGTGTAAAGCCGAGTTTTTCATAGAGGCAGATGGCGGGGTCGTTGTCGGAGACGACCTGCAGGTAAGCCTTCGAGGCGCCCTGCTTTTTCCCCTCCCGGAGAATGGTCTGAACGATGCGCTCGGCGAGCCCCATCCGGCGGCAGTCCTCCCGCACGTGGATGGCGTAGACACCGACATAGCCCCGGTCCAGGATCCCGAGTCCGGTGGCGGCGATGCGCCCCTCTTTGTCGAACACTTTCACCGTGATCTCATCCTTCGGGATGGCGGCGTACATGGAGGGCACCACCTTGCGGTGCGTGGCGTTCTCCGTGCCCTTCAGGGCAAACAGGCCCTCCAGCCACTCGTCGTCCACCCGGTCGCCGAGGACCAGCGGCAGGGCGGGGTCCGGGAGGGGTGCATCGCCCACGGAAGAAAGGTCCAGGACCATGTTGTCCACCCGGTGCTCCACTTCGTAGCCCCGCTCCTCGAGGAACAGTTCCAGGGCCGGGCTCGTCAACGGGCTGATCTTGAAAATGCAGGGAGTGCCCCACTTGCGGTAGACCTCTTCGCAGTACTCCACCTTCTCCGCCAGCGGCAGCTGGGCGGGGCCGATGGCCTCCACACAGTTCGTCCGATGGGTGTAGAAGTAGGAGAAACGCAGGAGCCAGCCGTCATAGACCTGCATCTGGTGGGACGGCCAGGCGTTGAGGGACAGGTCCTCTACCGTCTTAATGGTCTCCAGGGACAAAGCTTTCCCCTCCTTCCAGTTCTTCGACCACGGCCGGCTCGACCTTCTGGACGTGCTTGCCGATGATCTCGTTGACGTCGGATATGGTGATGAACGCGCTGGCGTCGGACTCGTGGACGATCTCACGCAGTTCCGGCAGCTCCAGGCGGGTGATGACGACATACATCATCTCTTTTTTGCCGGAGACGAGGCCCCGGGCGGAGGAGATGGTGACGGTGCGGCCGAGCCGCTTGTAGATCTCGTCGGCGATGGGCTCCGCGTCGTCCGTGATGACGATGACCTGCTTCGCCGTATCGAGACCCTCTTCCACCTTGTCGATGATGCGGGAGGCGATGTAATACGTGAGCAGGGACAAGAGTGCCCGGTCCACACCGAAGAGGAACGCGGCCACCGTGAAAATGATGAGGTTGAAGATGAGGATGACCTGGCCCGTGGAGATATTGCTCTTCCGCGAGATCATGAGGGCCACCAGCTCCGTGCCGTCGATGCAGGCGCCGCCCCGCAGGACGAGGCCGACGCCGGCGCCAAGCAGGAAGCCGCCGAAAGCGATGGACAGCAGTTCATTCTCCGTGATGGCCCCCACGTGGTGGAAGGCCTGGGTGAAAATGGTGAAGATGACCAGCGCGTAGGCATAGGCAAAGGCGAAGCGCTTTCCGACCTGCCGCATCCCGAGAAATATGAAGGGCAGGTTGAAGGCGGACACGATGAGACCCAGCGGCCAGTCGGTCTTGTATTCGATCATCAGGGAAATACCGGTCAGGCCCCCGTCCAGGACGTGGTTCGGCACCAGGAACAGTTCCAGGGCGATGGCGTCGATGAGGATGCCGAGGGTGACGACAAAGTATTTCAGAACGATTTTCAGAACGGGGTGTTCCCGGATGGACTGCAGAGATGTGGCAGGCAAAGACTTGTGCTCCTTTTCGTTGTTTTCATAAAGGAAGGGCAGCGAAGCAGCTTCGTTGCCCTTTGGGGTCGGTGTCACATGTCGACGGTGAGGTCGACGACTTCCTTGAGGACCGCGGCGGCTTTGCCGGAGTCCAGCATTTCTTCGGCGATGCAGATGCCCTCTTCCACCGAAATGTTTTTGGAGATGTGGAGACAGAGGGCCGCGCTGAAGACCACCGCGTTGCGCTGGGGGCCTTTCTTGCCGGCGAAGACGTCGTTCAGGATGGCGGCGTTCACCTTCGGGGTGCCGCCGGACAGCTCTTCCTTCGTGCAGATGTCGAGACCGTACTGCGTGGGAGAGAGCGAATAGGTGCGGATGTTGCCGTCGATGCTCTCGCAGACGACGGTCTTGCCGCCGCAGGAGATCTCATCGAGGCAGTCCTCGGAGTAGACGATCATGCAGCGGGTGGCGCCGAGTTTCGTGAGGACCCGGGCCAGCGGCTCGACGAACCGCTCGTCGTTCACGCCGATGACGTGTTCGGCGGCGCCGGCGTAGTCGATGATGGGCCGGAGGATGTCGAAGGCGGTGTCCCAGGGCAGCTGCCGGCGGATGGGCGCCAGGAAGCGGTTCATGATGTGGCTGTTCTGGGCGAACAGGAAGCAGAAGTTCGTCTTGTCCAGGACTTCCCGGATCCCTTCGGGCGGGATGGCCAGTTTCATGCCGAGGGCCTCCAGCACGTCGGCGGTGCCGCAGTTGCTGGTGGCGGCGCGGTTTCCGTGCTTGGCCACTTTGATGCCGGCGGCGGCGCAGACGATGGCGGCGGCCGTGGAGACGTTGAAGGTGTTGGACTTGTCTCCCCCGGTCCCGACGATCTCCAGGACGTCCTGGTCGTTCAGGAACTTGTCGCAGTGGTTGCGCATGCCCTTGGCGGCACCGGCGAACTCGTCGATGGTGGCGCCCTTCAGGGCCAGAGCCACCAGGAACGCGCCGATCTGGATGTCGGTGGAACGGCCGGAAAGGATCTCATCGACCGCCTCTTCCGCCTCGGCGAAAGAGAGGTCCTGTTTATTCATGAGAGCAACGATGGAATCCTGGATCATGATGCTTTTACCTCCGGTAAACTGCGCGCGGAACCGCACGAAATGAATCTTCCTAAAAATTATAAAGAAAGAGCCTCTAAAAGTCCAGTTTTTGTCCTTCTCCTCTTTACATGTGTAAAAAAGTCGGGTTGTCGGACAAAAACACTATAACAAGTATTTCAAAACGTAAAGCAAATAATTGTATAATAGAACTACTAAAGAATGGAGAGGAGATGTGTTAAGGCATGTCCGAAAAAGAAATGACTGTCGGCGACCGCATCCGGGACACCCGGAAGCGAGAAGGCATTTCTCAGACAGATCTTGCACAGGAAATGGGCGTCATCAAGCAGACGCTCTACAAGTACGAAATGGGGATCGTCACGAACATCCCCTCGGAAAAGATCGAGGCCGCCGCCATGGCGCTCGGCGTAACGCCCGGCTACCTGATGGGCTGGGAGGACATGGATGACGAGAGCGTCTCCTACGTCCGACACAGAGCCATCAACGACATGCTGGACAAGCTCTCCCCCGCGGAAGTCCAGCTGGTCGAAGGTCTCATCCGACAAGTCGTCAACTACAAAAACAAGCAATGACCCCTAGAAAACCCCCGAACCGTTTCGGTCCGGGGGCTTTTTCTTTTTATTTGTCAGCGGGGTTCGGGGTGCGGACGGACTTCAGGACTTCGGTCAGGATCTCTTCCGGCGTCCGCTTTTTGATCTTCGCCCGGGGCGTCAGGATGATACGGTGACCGCAGACGTCAGAGAACAGTGCCTGGACGTCCTGCGGCGCCACATAGTTGCGGCCGGCAAGGTACGCTCTGGCCTTTGCCATCTGGACCAGCAGCGTTTTTCCCTGGGCCTCGTAGCTATCAGCCTGTGCAGCCAAAGGAACGAGGAAGAGTGCCAGTACCTCTTTTCAAATACGGAAGGCAGGTTTTTTTCAAAACGTACCCTGTCTGAAGCCCCATATGCGAAACACTTAGGGACAGCAGATCGAAGCAGACTTCTTTTTATATACTATAGTACCTGTATTTTATTGTTTT
>CAJGDU010000073.1 GCA_904502175.1 Clostridiaceae bacterium | reverse complement strand
GCAATGAGATAGCCAAGGTAAGTGACCAGCTGGAAGTCCAGGGCGTTGGCTTTCCCGGTCTTCACTTCGGTCAGGTTGAACTGGGCTTTGCAGGCGTTGATCTTGCGGTGCATGCTGAAAGTGAGCGTGTTTGCGTTCTCGCTGTAGAACAGGAACACGACGTCCTCTTTCTGCAGGTTCTCAATGCCTTTGAGGCCCGCGAGTTTGACGTTTTCGTAGTCGATGAGATAGGTGTTCAGATGGGTTCCTCCTTACAGGGTGGACCAGTCGTCCGGAATGAGGACGCCACCTTCCCATCCCCGCTCGGGCGGCTTGTTCAGAAGGGCCTCCGGGAAGACGCCCAGCATTCGTTTGAGGATGCCGATGATCTTTCCCTGTTCCTCCGGAAG
Source organism: Clostridiaceae bacterium (assembly GCA_904502175.1). Classification (GTDB taxonomy): domain Bacteria; phylum Bacillota; class Clostridia; order Oscillospirales; family Acutalibacteraceae; genus RUG420. The sequence continues at coordinate 5,919 of CAJGDU010000073.1, read as the reverse complement.
CATGCCGTCAAAGGGCACGGGGTTGGACGGGTGAAGTCCGTAATAATAGGTGTGCGCAAGGTCCAGACGGCTCAGCATCTCGATCTCTTCGGCGATGAGCTGTCCGTACGTATTCTCTTCAAAACCGCCGCCGTGCATGTAGTCGTAGAGCTCGGAGCCGGGCAGTGAGTAGAGAGAAGTCGTAAAAAACAGGAAGGGCTGCGTTGCGTTGAGCAGGTCGGCATTGGCCTTCGCAAGTTCGAGATAGTTCCCGTTCCCCAGCGAACCCAGGATGAGGTTCATGGAGAACTGCATACCGGCTTCTTTCAGCTTGCCCAGCTGTTCATAGACGTCCTCGACATGATAGCCCTTATGAAACATGTCCAGAACGGAGTCCACCGCAGACTCCACGCCGATGTTCACCTGGTTGAAGCCCAGACTGCGGAGGTACGCCAGCTCCTCCACCGTCTTCTGATAGAAGTTCGGGATGTGCGCGAAACAGCTGATGGTCTCGCACTCCGGGAAATAGTAGCGAACGCGCTCGGCAATGTCTGCGAGCCGCCGCGTGCTCAGCGTAAAGGGGTCCCCGTTGACGAGGAACAGCCGCGGCATTTGGGAAATGCTGCCTCGCAGCTCCTGCAGGTCGGCCTCCACCTCTTCCATGGGACTGACGCGGAAGGGCACGTGGCGATACATGGAACAGAAGCTGCACCGGTTATAGCTGCAGCCGTCTGTCACCTGCAGAAGCGGCGTGTTCTCTTCAAAAGCGGGACGGAAAACCGGCTGTGTGTAATGCATGGGTTTCCCCCTTTCTGTTGACCTGCTAATAGTATAAAGTCCGGGGCACCATTTTTCAACAATAAGGAAACCAGATGTTTCCCGAAAAATTGTGTGCAACCTATTGCAAATCGCCCGAGAGTTGTTATACTTGTACTGTCAAAAAAACTATGAACTGAGGTAACTATCATGGCCATTCTCGACAAGCTGTTCAGCAGCACCGCCACCGAAGACCCCAATTCCAGAGAAGCGCAGCTCCAGAAGATCATTCAGGAGGGCAACGACTATCTGCGCGCCCACCGGAACGACAACTACGCTGCCATCATGCAGAAGGAAGCCGAAATCGAAGAAGAATGCAAAAAGCTCCACGGCTACTTCTACAAGGAGCCGGACGTTCAGATCATTCTGAAAGAGCTCATGGAGAAGTACCAGATGGAGGAAGGCACCCGCTACTCCGTCGACAAGAAGGGCAACCGCATCCTGAACTACCACGGCGAATAAACCGAAAACAAAAAGAGGTCCTCATGCGAGGGCCTCTTTTTTGTTGTTACAGGATGAGGTGTTTCGGGACGCCGCCGGCGGAGTACTTGGACAGGGAGCCAAGCACCAGCGGGTGAGCGTACTCGCGGAACTCCTTCGTGACATAGGTACCGTTCTTGGTGATCCACTCGAGGGGCACTTTCTTTTCGACGTTCGCGATATCGTGGATGTCGTGGATGCCGTAGTCCGCCACGTACGGGGTACGTTTCAGGACCTCGATGGTGATCATCTTGCCGGTCTCCCCTTCCAGGGCCGCCTCACAGCCGACATAGCCGACGTTGTAGGCCTCGTCGATGTCCACGCGGGACGCGAGGTGCGTGGCGCAGCGCTGCAGGATGGAGAACTCGATGGTACGGGTCTTGTAGCCGATCTGGTCGGCGATCATGTTCGTCAGGACCTTGCCGGCGCCGGACAGCTGTCTGTGGCCGAAGGCGTCGACGAAGGTGGCGTCGGAGCCCAGTTCGCAGACCAGGGTGCCGTCCTTCAGGACGATGCCTTCCGAGATGGCGATGACAACGGACTTCTTGATGGTGGAAAGCTCTTTGACGCGGTGGATGAACGCGTCCGGGTCAAAGGCCACTTCCGGCAGGTAAATGAGGTCCGGGCCCTCACAGTCGGCGTCATCGGCCAGCATGGAGGCGGCGGTCAGCCAGCCGGCGTTCCGTCCCATGATCTCGACGACGCAGAGTTTGGGCTCGGAGGCGCCGAAGGACTCGTTGTCGCGGATGATCTCCTTCATGGTGGTGGCGATGAACTTGGACGCGGAGCCGTAGCCCGGCGTATGGTCCGTGACGGGCAGGTCGTTGTCGATGGTCTTCGGGATACCGATGAACTTCTGGCTTTTCCCGTGGGCCGCCGCATAGTCCGAGAGCTGTTTGATGGTGTCCATGGAGTCGTTGCCGCCGATGTACAGGAAGTACTCGATGTCGTACTTCTCCATGAGCAGGAACATCTTCTCGTAGACTTCTTCATGCCCTTCGATTTCGGGCAGTTTGTAACGGCAGGAGCCGAGGAACGCGGAGGGAGTCCGCTTCAGCAGAGACAGCTCGTAGAGGTCATCGAAATAGATGTCCAGGTCGATGACGTCGTCATTCAAAAAGCCCTCGATGCCGTGGTGCATGCCGTAAACTCTCTTGATGCCGTGGTCTTTGGCCGCACGGATGGCGCCGGCGAGACTGGAATTGATGACAGCGGTGGGACCGCCGGACTGTCCAATGATTACGTTTCCCATTATTGCGTGGTTTCCTTTCGTGGATTATTCGTCGTCGAACTGGATCTTATCGCGGTCCACTTTGCCGGACATGGGCATTTCAGAGACTTTGATGTCTTCACGTCTGATCTTGTTGCCCTGGATGGCGTCGCCGGTGGAGGAACCGGTGGAGGCTGTCGTGGCGGTCTCCATGCCGAACTCTTCCTTGACGTTCTTGACGGCGGCGTCTTTCAGCTTTTCGACCACGTTGAGCTCCTGGCCCATTTTCGCGGCGATATCGGCGGGCGAATTGCCCTCCTTCAGAAGCTGAAGCATTTTGCCGACGTTGACTTCATCTTTCAGGTCGTTGGCAGTGTCCTGCACGATCTCCTGCGCGAGGCGTTTGATGTCGAGGCTGCCGAGGTTGTCGAGAATAGACATAAGCTGTCTCCTTTCGGTTTTTCACATTGTTTCCGGGCACCCGCAGGGTACCGCATTTTACAGTTTCAGTTTACAACCAAACCGTGGAAAAAGCAAAAAGTTTCCCATAACGAGAGAAAAGACCCACCTTGCGGCAGGTCTTTTGCTCTACAAACACACAAACAAAAATCAGAAAGGAGAGATAAAATCATTGGAAATCCAGTGACTTCCTCCTAATGACATAGATATTGTATCATGCACCTTTACCGAACACAAGTTACAGGAGTGTTACAAAGACACATGTCAAACTTCAGTACACTTTATACCGGTTTATCTTTCTTCGCGTAGGAGTGAAGCGAGATAAAAGCGACGATGGTGATGACGACGGTGAAGACCAGGTTGGCGATGAGCATCTCGTCGTTCTCCGTGGACAGCGAGAAGTCGTAGAAGCCGTGGATGAGCACGGGCACCAGGACGCTCAGGAAGTTGAACATGGCGCGGGAGGAGAAGTCCCCTGCCCTGTGGGCGCTCTTGGCCATGGCAACATAGTGGCCCATGTACACGCCGCAGATGGTGTGGATGGGAATGAGCCGGCCGAGGGCCACGCCGGGGCCTTCCAGCATAATGTATTCGATGTTCTCGATACAGGCAAAGCCGAGGGCCGCGGCCACACAGTAGACGACGGCGTCGAACTGGTAGTTGAACTCCTCGCTCTTATAGGTCATGCCGACACCGATCATCCTCTTCGACAGCTCTTCCGAGAAGGCGACGATGAGGAAGTATTCGATGAGCAGATAGACATAGGAGGTTTCCGGCATACCGGTCAGGCCGAGGAGCGTCATGCCGACGCCTTCCAGGAAGATGGCCGGGATGACCGAGAAAATGCCCAGCAGGAACAGCCGAAGGATCATCTTCGGCGGCTCTTTCTCGATGCGGTCGAGATGATAGACATAGATGAGCAGCGCGATCGGCGGGATGAGGCCGAAGAACAGCAGATATGACATGTGGTGGATCGCCCCTTTCTTCTCTTCTGTCCCCATAATACCTTTTTTTTGAATTGTCGACAAGAGTTTGTACTTATGATAAAATGGCCTTTAAGCAGGAGGAATGCTGTATGAAACGTAATGTGAGATATAAAATCATCATTGCCCTCGTGTTCCTGCTCATCCTCGCCGGCCTCATCTTCGGGTTCTTCAGTTCCCGCAGAGGCAACGGCGAAGTGCAGAGCGCCTACGATTACACGAGAGCCACCACGGTCACCGCCACGAAGAAGACGACGAAAAAGGCGGACACCAAGGACACTGACACCAAGAAGACCACGAAGAAGACCACGAAGAAGGCCGAGACGACGACCGAGAAGCTTGCCGAAGGCAAGAAACGCATCACCGTCCCCGGCACTTACGTCACCGTTCTGAACAAGTATCAGGATGCCCTCAAGGCGAGAAGCAACAAGACCGCCCTGCAGAAGGCCGGCCTCAGCACCCTTCTCCCCGAGCTCTATGAAGGCAACCCGCAGGACAACGTCGGGTTCTATCTGAACGACTTCAACGGCGACGGTACCATGGACCTCATCATCGGCGTCGTGAAGGGCTACCAGCATTATCCCTACGCCATCCTCGACTACTATACCCTCGACAACAACGGAGACGCCTACAGCGTCTTCCAGTCGGAGCCGAAGGACTACTACACCGTCTGCACGAAGGCCCGGGTCCTCGAAAAGGCCACCGACGGTGACAAATACACGGTCTGGTACCTCTACGGGTTCAACTCCAACGGCATGTCCCTCACCTTCAAGGAAGGGCTGCTCCGCGACAAGTACGCGAACGAGAAGAGCCCCTGGTTCCTGGCGAAGGACCTCGACGGCGACTCCGCCAACGACAAGCACCTGAAGAAGGAAGACGGCAAGGCCCGTCAGGCTGACCTGGACGCGAACCGCAAGCAGCTGACCTTCACGAAGTTCTCCGCTTACCACCCCGCCACCAAAGCAAAATAAGACGACCGACAGCGGCAGAGGACCCTTCCCTGCCGCTGTCTTATCCTTAACGCAGAAAAGAGAGACACCCTATGGACACTTCCAACCGTTCCACCAGCACCGGGTTCCGGTACGACCAGGATTTCCGCAAGTCTCTGGAGAAGTTCCCCACCCTGGCGCGCATCTCTTCCTACGCCACCTTCGGCATCCCGGGCCTTGCCCACACCAAAGTGGACGAGGGGCTCTGCGAGTGCATGACGCCCCAGGGCATCTGTGTCGCGGAGCAGTACGTGCTCATCACGGCGTACTGCAACATCGCCAAGTACCGGGAGGAGCTGGAGAAGCACGCCGCCAAAGGCGGCAACGCTGAAAAGCTCGCCGCCGCGAAGGACCACGTCCAGCACAAGTCGGTCATCTATGTGGTGGACAAGGCCACTCAGGAGCACATCGCCACCGTTTCCCTGCCGGACTGCAACCACGTGGGCGGCATCTCCTATGACGGCACCTTCGTGTGGATCGCCAAGGACACGGACCAGAAGATGAGCGCCGTGCTCTTCTCCGAGCTGGAGCGCGTCATCCACTATGGCTTCGGCAGCGTCCGCTACCTCACGACAACGAAGATACACTGCAACGCCATCTTCACCATGACCTTCCGGGACCGCCTGTGGGTCGGCAACTCCTACTCGAAAAAGAAGGGCACCATGGTGTGCTTCCGGGTCCGCAACGTGCTCGGCATCCCCCGCCTCGTGAAAGAGGGCGAAATAGAGATGCCCATCCTGGCTCAGGGCGCGCTGCTCGCCGACATCGGGGACAAGACCTACCTTGCCATCTCCGTCTCCGGCGGCCGGGTGAACCCCTCGAAGGTCTACCGCTATGAAGTCGACCTTTCAAAACTGGAAAAAGGAAAAGTCCTCCTTCTGGAATACTGCAGAGACCTCGGCGCCCTCGAACTTCCGCCCATGATGGAGGAAGTGACCATAGACCCCGAGACCCGGAACGTGTATACTCAGTTTGAAAGCGCCTCTTCCCCGTATGCCGCGGT
>CAJGDU010000072.1 GCA_904502175.1 Clostridiaceae bacterium | reverse complement strand
GAGATCATCGGCACCGGTCCCTTCGTCATCGATGAGTTCATCCCCGAAGGCGACTGCACGCTGAAGAAGAACCCCAACTACTGGAACGGCGAAGTCAAGCTGGACGGCGCGAAGTTCTTCTACATGCAGGAAGACGAGCCGAAGCTGCTGGCCATGCAGTCCGGCGAGATCCAGGGCTACGACTCCGTCACCGCGGACGCCTATGAGATCTTCAAGAAAGAGCCCGACAAATATGCGCTCACCGACATCTCCGGTACCCGTCTCCAGTTCTACTTCCTGAACAAGGCCACCCTTTCCGACAATGTCCGCAAGGCCATCAACGGCACTGTGGACAAACAGGCTATCGCCGACTATCTGAAGGGCACCACCTCCGCCACGGACGGCCCGTTCAACGCCTCTGCCGCCTACGGCAAAGTCAACGGCGTCCAGAAGATCGACGCGGCCGCCGCCAAGGCTCTTATTGAGCAGGACGGCTACACCATGGGCGCGAACGGCATTTACGAGAAAGACGGCAAACCGCTGCAGATCAACATCTGCTACTATGCCGCCCGTTCTCTCGACACCCTTGCCACCCTCATCCAGTCCCAGCTGAAGGCCATCGGCATCGACTCCCGCCTGACCGTGGAAGAAGACCCCGACGCCACCTACATCAAGAACAAGGACTTCGACCTGGCGCTCTACTGCATGATCGCGGACAAGAGCGGCGACCCGTACTACTTCATCGACTCCTGTCTCCGCCAGGGTGCCTACTACGACATCACCGGGTTCAAGAACGATGAGTGCGAGAAGCTGATCAACGACCTCTCCAAGGAGACCGACACCGCGAAACGCGCGGAGCTGGCCAACCGCATCATCCAGTACTCCATCGATGACAACGTCATCGGCTATGTGGGCCTGTTCAACAAGATCACGGTCCTGCAGCCCGGCATCACCGGTTATGCCAACACGAACCCGTTTGACTTCTACGCCATCTACGCCAACACGGATATCGCATGACGAAATACATCGGGAAACGTCTGTTGTCCCTGATACCGATTCTGCTCGGCATCACCTTTCTGACCTTTTTACTGCTGTACATCGCTCCGGGCGACCCGGCCCAGAAGCGGCTGACCTCGAACTCCGGCATCGCGGTGACGCAGGAACAAATCGATAACATGAGAGAGGAAATGGGCCTGAACCGCCCCTTCCTCGTGCAGTACGGTTCCTGGTTGGGGAAAGCCCTGACCGGGGACCTCGGCACGTCTTACAAAGACAGCAGACCGGTGTCCGACAAACTGGCGCCGGCCTTTCACCGAACGCTGCAGCTGGCCGTGACGAGCCTGCTGGTGGCGCTGCTGGTCTCCATCCCCGTGGGCATCCTGTCCGCGGTGTACCAGGGCAGCTTCTGGGACCACCTGTTCCGATTGCTGTCCTTCATCGGCAACTCGCTGCCAAATTTCCTTTTGTCCATCCTGCTCATGTATTTCTTCTGCATCCAGGTGAATCTGTTCCCGGTCATTGCCTCGGGGTCGTTCCAGGGCCTGTTCCTGCCGACGCTGGCGCTCGCCCTGCCCATGGCCTCCCGGTTTGTCCGGCAGATCCGCGCGGAAGTGCTCGAAGAGCTCGGGAAAGACTACGTCACCGGCCTCACCGCCCGAGGTGTCAGGTCGTCTCAGGTCCTGTTCCGCAATGTCCTGCGCAACGCCATGAGCTCTATCCTGACCATCGTCGGCATCTCGGTCGGCACCCTCATGGGCGGCTCAGTGGTCGTCGAGACCATCTTCAGCTGGCCCGGAGTCGGCAAACTTGCCATGGACTCCATCACCTACCGGGACTATCCCGTCATCCAGGGCTTCGTGCTCATCATGGCGCTGGTCTACGTCCTCATCAACCTGCTCACGGATCTTGCCCACCACTGGCTGGACCCGCGGGTCGAACTGGAATAGGGGGGAGGCTGTTATGAATCCGTTTCGCAAGAAAAGCAAACAGCTGACCCGGGAACAGCTCCGAAGCCGCATGGTCCTCATGCTTGGCATTGCGGCCGTGCTCTGTATCTTTGCGCTGCTGGCGCCGTTCTTCACCCCGAACGACCCGAACCTGCCGCATGCGGAGTACATGAACGCGGCGCCCTGCAAAGAGTTCCCGCTCGGCGCGGACCGCTACGGGCGATGTGTCCTCTCCCGCATCATGATCGGGGCCCGGACCTCCATCTTCGCCGCCGTCGCGCTGGTGCTGGTCACCTTTGTGTTTGGCTCTCTGCTGGGCATGCTCAGCGGCTACTACGGCGGCATCCTGGACTCCATCCTCATGCGCATCGCCGACATCTTCCTCGCGTTCCCGCAGATGGTCCTGGCCATTGCGGTCGCGGGCGTCCTCGGCGGAAGCCTTTTGAACGCCATGATCGCCCTCGGCATCTCCGGCTGGACCCAGTACGCCCGTCTGGCCCGGACCCACACCATGGCGCTGAAAAACGAACCCTTTGTCATCGCGGCAAAGATGAACGGCAGCTCCGGCCCGCAGATCATGCTGCGGCATATTTTGCCGAACATGATCGGCCCGCTGACCGTCAACGCGGCCACCCAAATCGGCACCAACATGATCGGCATCGCCGGCCTCAGCTTCCTGGGTCTCGGCGTCGTGCCGCCCAAGGCGGAGTGGGGCTCCATGATCAATGAGTCCCGGGCTTACCTGCAGCTCGCGCCCTGGTCGGTCCTGTTCCCGGCCATCGCGGTCATTGTGACGGTCATGATCTTCAACTATCTCGGCGACGCCGTCCGCGATTATTCCGATGTAAGTGAGGCGAAATGATGGAACGGAACGTGAGAGCGGTCCGGGCCGTCAAAGCCCGACCGAAACAGAAAACAGAAAACCTTCTTCTGGAAATGAAAGACCTCCGGGTCTCCTATGGGGAACGGGAGGCGCTGCACGGATATTCCCTGGAACTGAGACCGGGGGAGATCCACGTCATCGCCGGCGAGTCCGGCTCCGGCAAATCGACCATCCTGAAAGCCCTGCTGGGCCTGACCTCTTACAGTGCGGAGGTCACCGGCGGCTCCATCTTCTTTGACGGAAAGGATGTCCTGGCCCTCAGCGGCAAAGAGCGCCGGGAACTCCTCGGGGACGAGATCGGGCTCATCGCCCAGAACCCCGCGGCGTCTTTCAACCCGCTGCGCACGTTCCGCGCCCAGTTCGCGGAGACGATGGAGAGCCACGGCCGGAAACTCGACGAACACGAGGTCTTCCATGTCTTCAAGACGCTGGGTCTGCCGACCGACGGCAGGGTGCTCGACAGCTGTCCCTATGAGGTCAGCGGCGGCATGTGCCAGCGAGTGGCCATTGCCCTGCTCATGCTGCTGAGGCCCCGGCTCCTGCTCTGCGATGAAGTCACCTCCGCGCTGGACGTGACCACCCAGAAGCAGGTGGCGGACGAACTGCTGCGCCTGCGGAAAGAGACCGGCATGGGCATTTTGCTGGTCACCCACAACCTGGGCCTTGCCGCCTACATGGCGGACACCATCAGCATCCTCCGGGACGGGGACTGCGTGGAAGCAGGTCCTGTCGGCGGACACTACCGGGACACCCCGGGCGTGCTCTCCGACCCGCAGCACGACTACACGAAAAAACTCCTGCACGATGTCCCGGACTTCGAGGAAGTCCTGCGCGGCAGAAGTGTATTTGACAACGCGGCAGCGAAAGCCGTGGAACTGAAAGACGTCCACAAGACCTACCGGGTCCGGGGGAACGATGTCCTTGCCCTGCAGGGGGTCGACCTCGTGCTTTACAAGGGCGAGATGCTCGGCGTCGTGGGCGAGTCCGGTTCCGGCAAGTCCACCATCCTCCGTCAGGTCAGCGGCATGGAGACGCCGGAGGTGGGCGATGTGTCCACCGAGGGGAAGTACCAGTACATCTTCCAGGACGCTTACGCATCCTTTGACCCGCGCATGACCATCCGGCAGTCCCTCTATGAGAGCATGCGGAACGCGGCCAGACGGGACGGGAAAGCAGTCCTGCGGGGCCGATCCATCCCGGAGAACGATGAGCGCATCCGCACCTATCTCGAACAGGTCGGCCTGACCGAAGACCTGCTCGACCGCTACCCCTCGCGGCTCAGCGGGGGACAGTGCCAGCGCATGGCCATAGCCCGGGCGCTGGTGGCGGACCCGGAGGTGCTGCTCTGCGACGAGATCACGAGTGCTTTGGACGTGACTGCCCAGCGGGAGGTCGTGGAACTGCTGGTCCGCCTGCAGAAGGAACTGGACCTCTCCGTCCTCTTCGTCTCCCACGACCTGGCCCTGGTCCACAGCTTCTGCGACCGCATCCTGGTCCTGAAGAGCGGGGAAGTGGTGGAGTGTGACGAGGCCTCCGATGTCATCCTGCACTCGGAAGACCCCTATACGAACCAGCTGCTCTCCTCGGTCCTGACCGTGGCCTGAGTCCTAAAAAAAGAAAACCCTCTCCGAAACGGAGAGGGTTTTTTGCAGTTCAGGATCAGAACTTGCCGGCTTTCGCAGCTTCTTCGACGGAAACCGCGACCGCGACGGTGGCACCGACCATGGGGTTGTTGCCCATGCCGATGAGACCCATCATTTCGACGTGGGCCGGAACGGAGGAGGAACCTGCGAACTGGGCGTCGGAATGCATGCGGCCAAGGGTATCGGTCATACCGTAGGAAGCGGGTCCTGCAGCCATGTTGTCGGGGTGAAGGGTACGTCCGGTACCGCCGCCGGAAGCGACGGAGAAGTACTTCTTGCCCTGAAGGTTGCACTCTTTCTTGTAAGTGCCCGCGACGGGATGCTGGAACCGGGTGGGGTTGGTGGAGTTGCCGGTGATGGAGACGCCGACGTTCTCCAGGTGCATGATGGCAACGCCTTCGACGACATCGTCAGCGCCGTAGCACTTGACGGAAGCGCGGACGCCGTCCGAATACGGAGTTTCGGAGATGACGTTGACTTCGCCGGAGAAGTAGTCCATCTTGGTCTCGACATAGGTGAAACCGTTGATACGGGAGATGATCTGGGCAGCGTCTTTGCCGAGGCCGTTCAGGATGACGCGGAGCGGTTTCTCGCGGACGACATTGGCCTTGGAAGCGATACCGATGGCGCCTTCGGCGGCGGCAAAGGACTCGTGGCCTGCCAGGAAGCAGAAACATTCGGTCTCCTCTTCGAGGAGCATTTTGCCGAGGTTGCCGTGGCCGAGACCGACTTTTCTGTGGTCGGCGACGGAGCCGGGGATGCAGAAGGACTGGAGGCCTTCGCCAATGGCGGCAGCGGCGTCAGAAGCCTTGCGGCAGCCTTTCTTGATGGCAATGGCGGCGCCGACGGTGTAGGCCCAGGCGGCGTTCTCGAAGCAGATGGGCTGGATGCCTTTGACCATGTCATACACGTTCAGACCGGCGTCCTTGGTGATCTTCTCAGCCTCTTCGATGTCCTTGATGCCGTACTGGTTCAGGACAGCGGTGATCTGATCGATTCTTCTCTCATAGTTTTCAAACAGTGCCATGATCTGATCACTCCTTTCTCGGGTCGATGAGCTTCACGGCGTCTGCGACGCGGCCGTACTGGCCGGAAGCTTTTTCCCACGCGGTGTTCGGATCATCACCTTTTTTGATGAGGTCGGCCATGACACCGAGGTTGACGAACTTGTAGCCGATGATCTCGTCATTGGCATCGAGGGCGAGGTCTGTGACATAGCCTTCGGCCATTTCCAGATAGCGGGCGCCTTTGGCTTTGGTGCCGTACATGGTGCCGACCTGGGAACGAAGGCCCTTGCCGAGGTCTTCGAGGCCTGCGCCGATGGACAGGCCGTCATCCGAAAATGCGGACTGTGTGCGGCCGTAAACGATCTGCAGGAACAGCTCGCGCATGGCGGTGTTGATGGCGTCGCAGACGAGGTCGGTGTTCAGGGCCTCCAGGATGGTCTTGCCCTGGAGGATCTCCGCTGCCATGGCGGCGGAATGGGTCATGCCGGAGCAGCCGATGGTCTCGACGAGAGCTTCTTCAATGATGCCCTCTTTGACGTTCAGGGACAGTTTGCAGCAGCCCTGCTGCGGAGCGCACCAGCCAATGCCGTGCGTGAAGCCGGAAATGTCTTTGATTTCCTTGGCGTGGACCCATTTTCCCTCTTCGGGGATGGGGGCCGGGTCGTGCTTGGCGCCTTTGGCGACCGGGCACATGTTCTGGACTTCTGTGGTGTAAATCATGTGGACCACAACTCCTTCCTCACGGAATATATTTGGCTTGTTGTCAGCGCGAAAACAACGTTGACACACTATTAACAAGTTCCATAGAAATATGTTCTCATAATTCGTTCAACTAGTCAATGCTTTTCCCG
>CAJGDU010000071.1 GCA_904502175.1 Clostridiaceae bacterium | reverse complement strand
GGCGTCGGCAGCATGGTCTACGGACCACAGGAATACTTCCAGAACGACGCGGCGGAAGGCCGCCAGAGCTATACCGAAAGCCGCGCCTTCGAAACGGCGCTGGCGGACGACGTCTCCATCCTTCTGGACCTTGCCTCGCACGATGAAACGGCATACGCGGAAGGACTGGCGCGCGCACAGAAAGCGACGGTCGAAGAGGTCGTCGACCAGTATATGGACCGGCAGGACTATCTGAACCGGCAAAACCTGGAACCGGAAGAAGAGATCTTCGCCCGCAGCCCGACCGTGCATTTCACCAGCGGAGGGCAGGAATACGACCTGACGGTGGACTTCGACTACGACCACATGGGTCTGACGGAAGGCGCCATCCGCAAAGTGCTGAACCGGCAGTATGACCTCTGGGAAGCAGAGCGGCTCGAAGCATACCATGAGGACTACCGGGGCGCGGTCGGCTGGCTCGGGAACAACACCAGTATGAACTACTATGTCCGTTCCACCGGCGGCACCGTCTATACGAACCAGGAAGAAAAACCGGCCCTCTCGGCCATCAAGAAATACGACATCTACGCCGGAAAGGACAGCAAGCACTCCTTCATGGGCGGCATCGACTATATGCGCGACCGCGCGGAAGCCAACGTCCTGGACGACCTTCCGGACGGCTCCGCCGCCTATCTGTGGATGAACGACCCCGAAGCGCTGGCAGCCGACCGCATCCCGTTCCACCCCTTCTCCGAAGACGTGGACGAGTACGTTGCCTCGCGGGAGCTGTATAACGTCATGAAAGACCGGCCCGCCCGCTGGATCCTGGCCATCATGATCGTCTCCTATCTCGCCTCCCTGGCCGTCCTCCTTTGGTTCCTGCACCTGGCAGGCCATAAGGACACCGACCCCATCGCCGCGGACGGCACGCCCATTCCGGTGAAATACGCGAAAGACGGCTCCCGTCTGGTGACGGCTGCCATCGACAAACTCCCGGGCGATGTGCACTTCCTGCTCTTCGCCATCCTCTTCGGCGTCTGCTTCGGCCTCCCGCTGGCAGCCATGCTGGAGAGCTCCGGCAGCCTCGCGGCGCTCCCCTGGCTCCCGCTGGGCGGCGCCCTGACCGCAGCGGTCTGCTTCCTCCTTCTGGCGGAATGGCTGGCCTCGGTCTGCCGGACCGTGAAGTCCGGACGCGGCTTCTGGAAACACACGCTCATCGGCAGGATCATCGGCTGGTTCGGGACCAACGGCAAGTACATCGTCAAAAACTGGAAAGAGGCCATGGCCAACGCAAAGTATGTGCCGAAACAGCTGCCGAAACGGGCCGTACTCTGGGTCATCGGCTACCTGCTCCTCAACATTTTCCTGATCAACCTGATGGTCCACTTCCCGGGCCCGGTCGGATCCGGACTCCTGTTCCTCATCCTGCTCATCGCCTTCAACACCTATGTCCTGGCCCGGCTCGTCCGGTACCTGCGGGGGCTCGATGAACTCATTGAGGCCTCCGGAAGCAACGCGGGCGTCCGCGTCGACGAGAGCGGCCTCCCCGCCTCCCTCCGGACCCTCGCGGGGAACCTCACCGTCACCAAAGAGACCATGGACAAGGCCGTCGAGAAGGCCGTCCAGGAGGAGCGGACCCGCACGGAACTCATCACGAACGTCACCCACGACCTGAAGACCCCGCTCACGTCCCTCATCAACTACTCCGACCTCCTGCGCCGCAAGGCCGAGATGGAGGAGCTGGGCGATGAAGAGTCCGTGAAATTTGTGGACGTCATCCACGACCAGTCCGAAAAGCTGAAGGTCCTCATCGACGACCTGCTGGAGGCCTCCAAGGCGTCCGCCGGCAACATCCAGCTCAACCGCACGGTGCTGAACCTGACGGAGCTGGCGGCCCAGGCCATTGCCGAGTTCTCCGACGACATGGAGAAGAACGGCAACGAGGTCGTCTTCGTGGACGGCAGCGGCGCTTCGGCCGCGAAAGAACACCTGGTGTTCGCCGACGGCACGGAAACCTACCGCATCCTGTCGAACCTTTTGTCCAACGCGCAGAAGTACTCCGCGCCGAACACCCGCATTTACGCGACCGTGTCCGGCAGCAGCGAGACCACCGTGTTCGAACTGAAGAACACGTCCGCGGCCCCGCTGAACATTTCGGCGGAGGAGCTCATGGAACGCTTCGTCCGGGGCGACCGCTCCCGGAGCGAGACGGAGGGCAACGGCCTGGGGCTGTCCATCGCCCGGGACCTCGCCTCCCTCATGGGCGGCAAACTGCAGCTCGACATTGACGGCGACCTGTTCAAGGCCACGCTGTCTCTCCCGGCGGCCATCCTGCCGGAGCCGAAAGACGCCCCTGCGGACGACGCGCCCGCAGAAGCGTAATGACTGCACTTTGTTAGCACAAATTGCTTTCTGAGGAAAAACCTGTATAATAAAAGGCACGATAGATTGAGCACAATTTATTGTGCCTTTTTCCTTTAGATCCTTCAGAAAGCGAGTGTTTTCCATGAGAAAAGCCATTGAAGAGCGGTACTCCGTCCGCACCTTCGACAAAACGCCTCTGCGCGCCGACGACGTCGCCTTCATCACCGAACGCGTCGCCGCCGTGAACAAAGCGACCGGCATGAACTGGGCCTTCCTCGAAGACGGCAGCGCCGCCTTCTCCGGCTTCCGTTCGTCCTACGGCATGTTCCGGGGCGTCCGGTCCCTCATCGTCCTCAAGAGCGACCCCTCCGTTCCGGACTACCGCGAGAAGTCCGGCTACTACGCGGAAGAACTGGTCCTCGACCTCGTCGAGCGCGGCCTCGGCACCTGCTGGGTCGGCGGCACCTTCGACCACGACGCCCTCTCCATCCCGGACGGCGAGACTTTCGTCTGCCTCGTGCTCGTCGGCTACCCCGGGAAGATCGCCCTCAAGGACCGGGTCCTGCTGGCCCGCCTGCATGAGCAGTACAAGCCCATCTCCGAGCGCCTGACCGCCACCGGCTATGTGCCGCAGGACATTATGGACGGCATGGAGTCCGTCCGCCTGGCCCCCAGCGCGGTCAACTCCCAGACACCGCACTTCACCTATGACGACGGCATCCTCACCGCCGCCATCCCGGAAGACGCCACCTTCGGCTTTGTGGACCTCGGCATCGCGAAGTGCCACTTCGTCCAGGAAGCCGGCGGCTCCTTCGAGTTCGGCAACCACGGCCGCTGGACCAAGTAAACCGCAAAACAAAAAAGCCTGCTCCGTTTTGGAGCAGGCTTTTCTTATGCCTGAAGTTATACGTTGTACTTCTTGTTGGACTGACGGATGGCCGCCTGAGCCGCCGCGAGCCGCGCGATGGGGACACGGAACGGGGAGCAGGAGACATAGTCGAGGTCGAGCAGGTTGCAGAACTCGACGGAGGTCGGGTCGCCGCCGTGCTCGCCGCAGATGCCGGCGTGCAGGTCTTTGTTGGCGGGCTTGCCGAGGTCGAGGGCCATCTTCATGAGCTTGCCAACGCCGTTCTGGTCGAGACGCGCGAACGGGTCGTTCTCCATGATCTTGGCGTCGTAGTAGTCCGGGAAGAACTTGCCGGCGTCGTCACGGGAGAAACCGTAGCAAAGCTGGGTGAGGTCGTTGGTGCCGAAGCAGAAGAAGTCGGCTTCCGCGGCGATCTCATCGGCGATGAGGCAGGCGCGCGGGACTTCCATCATGGTACCGATCTGGTAGTTCATGTTGACACCGGCCTTGGCGATCTCTTCGTTCGCCGTGTCGATGACGATCTGCTTGACATACTGGAACTCTTTGGTCTCGCCGACCAGCGGGATCATGAGCTCGGGCATGGTTCTCCAACCCGGGTGGCTCTTGTTGACCGCGATGGCGGCACGGATGACGGCACGGGTCTGCATGACGGCGATCTCCGGATAGGAGACGGCCAGACGGCAGCCGCGGTGACCCATCATCGGGTTGAACTCGTGGAGACCCTGGATGAAGGCCTTGATCTCTTCGACAGACTTGCCTTTGGCGTCAGCCAGCTTCTGGATGTCCTCTTCCTCGGTCGGAACGAACTCGTGGAGGGGCGGATCCAGGAAACGGATGGTGACGGGCATACCTTCGAGGGCTTCGTAGATCTGTTCGAAGTCTCTCTGCTGCATGGGAAGGATCTTCTCAAGCGCTTCTTCTCTCTCTTCCTTGGTGGAGGAGCAGATCATTTCACGGAAGGTGTCGATACGGCCCTCGCCGAAGAACATGTGCTCGGTACGGCAGAGGCCGATGCCTTCGGCGCCGAGTTCACGGGCTTTCCGGGCATCTTCCGGGGTGTCGGCATTGGTACGGACCTTCATGGTTCTGAAGTCGTCCGCCCAGCGCATGAGGGTCTTGAAGTCGGCGTCGTCGATGGAACCGTCGAGGACCGGGAGAAGACCGTCGTAGATGGCACCGGTGGAACCGTCGAAGGAGATGGTGTCGCCTTCTTTATAGGTCTTTCCGCCGAGCGTGAAGGTCTTGTTCTCCTCGTCCATGGCGAGCTCGGAGCAGCCGGCGACACAGCAGGAACCCATGCCGCGGGCAACGACGGCCGCGTGGGAGGTCATACCGCCGCGGGCAGTCAGGATGCCCTGGGCAGCCTTCATGCCTTCGATGTCCTCGGGAGAGGTCTCGAGGCGGACCAGAACGACTTTCTCGCCGCGGTCTGCCCAGGCAACGGCGTCTTCCGCGGAGAAGACGACTTTACCGGCAGCGGCGCCGGGAGCGGCCGGGAGGCCCTCGCCGATCTGGGTGGCTTTCTTGACAGCGTTCTTATCGAAAGAGCCGTGGAGCAGGGTGTCCAGGTTCCGGGGGTCGACCGCAAGGATGGCTCTCTCTTTGGAGATCTTGCCCTCGTTGACGAGGTCGTGCGCGATCTTCAGAGCGGCCTTCGCGGTACGCTTACCGTTCCGGGTCTGGAGCATGAAGAGCTTGCCATCCTCGATGGTGAACTCCATGTCCTGCATGTCTCTGTAGTGGTTTTCCAGTTTGTGAGCGATGCCGAGGAGCTGTTCATAGATCTCGGGCATGGTCTCTTTGATGGCGTCGATGTGCATGGGAGTGCGGACGCCGGCGACGACGTCTTCGCCCTGGGCGTTCATGAGAACTTCCGCGAAGAACTGGTTTTCACCGGTGGCGGGGTCACGGGTGAACGCAACGCCGGAACCGGAGGTGTCGCCCATGTTGCCGAAGGCCATCATCTGGACGTTGACCGCGGTACCCCAGGAGTACGGGATGTCGTTGTCACGTCTGTAGACGTTCGCGCGGGGGTTGTCCCAGGAACGGAAAACAGCCTTGACGGCTTCGAAGAGCTGGACTTTCGGGTCGGAGGGGAACTCCTCACCGATCTTGTTTTTGTATTCCTCTTTGAACTGGAAGGCGAGTTCCTTCAGGTCTTCGGCATCGAGGTCGACGTCCTGGGTGACACCCTTCTTCTCTTTCATCTCGTCGATGAGCTGTTCAAAGTACTTCTTGCCGACTTCCATGACGACGTCGGAGAACATCTGGATGAACCGTCTGTAGCAGTCCCAGGCCCAGCGCGGGTTACCGGACTTCTTGGCGAGGGTCTCGACGACTTCCTCGTTCAGACCGAGGTTCAGGATGGTGTCCATCATGCCGGGCATGGAGGCACGGGCACCGGAACGGACGGAGACGAGCAGCGGGTTCGCCTTGTCTCCAAACTTTTTACCGGAGATCTTTTCCAGTTCCACAACGGCATCCAGGATCTGGGCCTGGATGTCGCCGTTGATCTGGCGACCGTCTTCGTAGTACTGAGTACAGGCTTCGGTGGAAACCGTGAAGCCCTGAGGGACCGGCAGACCGAGGTTGGTCATTTCCGCAAGGTTTGCGCCCTTGCCGCCGAGGATCTCTCGCATGTTCGCGTTACCTTCGCTGAACATATAGACATATTTTTTTGCCATGATTGCTTTTCCCTCCGCAATAAATTGTGTTAGATATATCGGATACGGGCCGTATTATAACATAAAAAGGCCCTTAAACAAGGGAAAAGCAGACCCATTGTCCTAAATTCGTAAAGAATAGACAAAAACCCTGTGGAATGTCCACAGGGTTTGCCTATTATTTGTCAAATAAACATGTAAAACAGATGTTTCACAGGCTGTTTAATAAGGGAGCCGGCCGAAAATGCGGGTGTACTCCCTCATGAGGGCCGCCAGGTCCTCGTCGGCGGAGCCGGGCAGCATGCGCCAGGTCCAGTTGCCGAGCGCCATGCCGGGCACGTTCATGCGGCAGGAGGTGTCGAGGCCCTGCCAGTCCTGCATCTGGGCGATGAACAGGTTGGCGGGAGAGCCCATGCCGCCGCGGATGAAGGCGAG
>CAJGDU010000070.1 GCA_904502175.1 Clostridiaceae bacterium | reverse complement strand
TCCAGGTGGTTCGTAGGCTCGTCCAGCAGAAGGAAGTTGCAGTGCCGGAGCATGAGCCGGCACAGCGCCACTTTGGCCCGTTCGCCGCCGGAGAGGGTCTCGATGGACTCGAAGACCTTGTCCCCTTTGAAGCCGAAGATGGCCAGCGCGGAGCGGACTTCGGTGTCCGTCATGCGCGGGTACATGTCGTGGACCTCTTCGAGGACCGTCTTGTTCAGGGAGAGGTTCATCTGGTGCTGGTCGAAGTACCCGGTGGTGACGCCGATGCCGAAGCGGACGCCCCGCACCCGCTTCAGGATCTGTTTGAGCAGGGTCGTCTTGCCGATGCCGTTCTCCCCGATGAGGAAGACCCGTTCGCCCCGCCGGATGTTGAAGCTGACATCTTGGTAAAGCACTTTCCCGGGGAACTCCATGGAGAGGTGGTCCACGTCGAGGACCTCTTCCCCGCTGACGCTGTCCGGGTTGAAGAAGAACGAGAAGTCGAGGCGTTCATATTCGGGCTTTTCCAGGTCCTTCGTCAGGCGGTCGATCTGTTTCTGCTTGCTCTCCGCGGTGCGGATGTTCCGCTCCCGGTTCCAGCGCCTCTGCTGTTCGATGATGCCCTCGATGCGGTGCACTTCGGCCATGGTGTTGTCGTAGTTGCGCTGCAGGGACAGGTCTCTCTCCGCCTTGAGTTCCATATGCCGGCTGTAGCTGCCGTCGGTCACATAGACTTTTCGCAGAGAGATCTCCGCGATGCGGGTGCATACCTTGTCGAGGAAATACCGGTCATGGGAGATGACGATGGTCGTGATATGGCTGGCGCTGATAAAGTTCTCCAGCCAGCCGATGGACCGGATGTCCAGATGGTTCGTGGGCTCGTCCAGCAGCATGAGGTCCGGTTTCTGCAGGAGCAGTTTCGCAAGCCCGATTTTGGACTTCTGTCCGCCGGAGAGGCTCCGGACCGGCAGCTCCTGCTCCTGTTCCGAAAACCCGAGGCCGGAGAGGACGGCCCGGGTCAGGTTCTTGTAGGTCAGCCCGTCTGCCGCCTCATAGGCCGCCAGCAGTTCTTCCTGCCGGGCGATGAGGGCCGGGTCGCCGGCCTTTTCGCCGGAGAGGGCGTCCCGCAGGGCGGCAAGCTCCCGCTCCATCTCGAAGAGCGGCGAGAAGACCAGCAGGGTCTCCTCGTACGTGGTCCGTTCCGAGTCGGCGCAGACGTGCTGTTCGAGGTACCCCAGCGTCGTGAAGGGGGACCGTATGACAGCGCCGCCGTCCGGCTCCTCCGCCCCGGTGATGAGGTGGAAGAGCGTGGTCTTCCCGGCGCCGTTCGCGCCGATGAGACCGACGATGTCTCCCTTCTCCACCGAGAGGTTGAGACCTTCGAAGAGCAGCTGGTCGCCAAAGGATTTCGATAAGTTGCTGATGTTCAATATCATGGGTTTCAGGACCTCTTGAAAGATGCTATAATGTTGTGTATCCGGAAAGGAGGAACGACGTTTGTCAAACAAAACGAAAAAGAGGCGGAACACTCTTCTCACCATACTGGAAGTCGTGTTTGCGCTCATCTTCCTCTTCGCGCTGTTCCAGGCGGGACGCACCCTCTACAGTTATCATGAGGGAGACTCCTTCTATGAGGACTCGCAGGAGACCTTCCTCTCCGAGGACACCGGCGCATCGCCCGAAGACGGCGCGCTGGGGTTCCAGGTCGACCTCGCGGCACTGCAAAAAGTGAACCCCGATGTCAAGGGATGGATCTACATTCCCGACACCGCGGTCTCCTACCCGCTTCTCTGGTCAAAGAGCGATGACACCTATCTTCGGACCACCTACACCAAAGAGCACAGTGTGTTCGGGAGCATTTTCTTCTCCCATCTCTGTTCTCCGGAGCTGACCGACCAGCACACGCTCATCTACGGTCACAACACGAAGAACGGCTCCATGTTCGGCGGTCTCAAGAAATACAAGGAAAAAGCGTATTTTGACAGCCACCCCTATGTCTATCTCATCATGAGAGGCAGGACCTATCAGTATAAGATCGTCTCCTGCTTCACGGCGCAGACGTCCGACGATGTCTACATCCTGAGCTTCATGAAGAACTCGGACTTCCAGAGCTGGCTGGCAAAGCTCATCACAAAAAGCGACGTGGACCCCGGCACGGTAGCCATTACCGGCATGGAACAGGTCCTCACGCTGTCTACCTGCACCTCCCGCACCAAAACAGAGCGGTTTACGGTGAACGCCATTCAGGTCAACTCCTGGGCAAACACATTTTAACACGGAGGCCCCTATGTCAACAACCGTAATCCTGGCCATTGTCGCCAGTCTCATCCTGTCCTATCTGATCGGCTCTCTGCAGCCGTCCTATCTGCTCGGCAAGGCCATCAAACATGTCGATATCCGCGACTACGGCAGCGGGAATTCCGGCGCCACCAACGCCATCCGCGTGTTCGGGTTCAAGTTCGGCATGGTCTGTCTGCTCATCGACGCCGCCAAAGGCGCCCTCACCATCCTGGCCGTCAAACTACTCATCGGCCCCATGCTCACCAGCGCCGGCGCGTCAGTCCTTTTGCAGCTCTGCTGCGGACTGTGCGTCATCCTCGGCCACAACTACCCCTTTTACATGCACTTCCGGGGCGGAAAAGGCGTGGCCGCTTCCATCGGCATCCTGCTCATGGTCGACTGGAGACTCGTACTCATCGCCGGCATCCCGGCCCTTCTGGTCCTGGTGCTCAGCCGCATCATGAGTGTGGCGTCCCTGTCCTTCGAGACCCTCTGTTTCATCGGGCTGGCCATCCTTTGCTTCCGCATGGACTTCTATTACGGCATCCTGCTGGCGGCGTTCTGTTACCCCGCCATGTCTTTCTGGCGCCACCGCTCGAACCTCGTCCGGCTCGCCCACGGCGAAGAGACCCGGCTCTGGGGCAAGGGCAGCAAAAACAGCGGCAAAGTCCCGAGAGACCAGTATGAGGAAGCCATCGAGAAGATGGACGAACAGGCAGGTGTGCACCTGCACCACGAAAAGTGAATCGCCCAGACAGGCAGAAAGAAAGACCTCTTTGCGAAACGCAGAGAGGTCTTGTTGTTTATACGCCCGCTTCCGGATGGACCGGCGGGTCGGTGAAGTTGAGTTTCTCCCGGATGATCTTCCGCATGAAGAAGATGCAGGTCAGAAGGGAGACGACTTCCGCGATGGGGAACGCCCACCAGACCATGTTGAGGTTGCCGGAGAGGGACAGAAGGTAGGCCGCGGGCAGCAGGGCCACCAGCTGGCGCAGGATGGAGACGATCATGCTGTAGACGCCGTTGCCGAGGGCCTGGAAGGACGAGGACATCATGATGCAGGCGCCCGCAATGAGGAAATGGGTGGCAATGATGCGCAGGGCCGGGATGCCGATGGCCAGCATGTCGGGCGATGCGTCATAGAAGCGCAGGAGCGTGCCGGGGATGGTCTCGAACATCACGACGCCGAGGAACATGATGCCGATGGCGTACATGGCCGCGTACTTGATGGTCGCCAGGACCCGGGCTTTGTTCCGGGCGCCGTAGTTGTAGGCGACGATGGGGACCATGCCGTTGTTGATGCCGAAGATGGGCATGAAAATGAAGCTCTGGAGCTTGAAGTAGGCGCCGAAGACCGCGGCGGCGGTCGAGGTGAACGCCATGAGGATGCGGTTCAGGCCGAAGACCATGACGGAGCCGATGGAGGCCATGACGATGGAGGGCAGACCGACCGCGTAAATGCGGCGGACGACCGCAGCCTTCAGCTTCATATACCGGAAGCCCAGGGTCAGTTCCTTGTTGAACTTCAGGTTGAAGAACAGGGCGAGGCTTGCGGCGACGATCTGACCGAAGACCGTGGCGACCGCGGCACCCTTGACTTCGAGCCGGGGCGCGCCCAGCAGGCCGAAGATGAGGATGGGGTCCATGATACAGTTGATGATGGCGCCGGTGGCCTGGGTGATCATACTGTAGAACGTTTTTCCGGTGGCCAGCAGCATGCGCTCGAGGCAGATCTGCATGAGCATGCCGAAGGAGCAGATGAGGACCAGTTTCATGTAGTCGTTGCCGTACTGGGTGATGTTGGCACTGGCGTGCTGGAGCTCGAAATAGGGCTCGACCAGGAACAGTCCGGCAAACAGGAAAAACAGGTAGGTGATGGCATACAGCGGGATGGCATTGTTCGCCGCGTAGTTTGCCATTTCGAAATTGCGCTCGCCGAGGCTCTTGGAGACCAGGGCCGAGAAACCGACACCGGTGCCGATGGCCACGGCGATCATGAGGTTCTGCATGGAGAACGCCAGAGAGACCGCGGTCAGGGCATCTTCCTCGATGCGGGCGACGAACAGGCTGTCGACGATGTTGTAGAGGGCCTGCACCAGCATGGAGATGACCATGGGGAGCGAGGTCTTGATGAGCAGGGGCTGGATGGGCTCCGTGCCCATGCGGTTCGGCGGCAGCGTCTGTGCTTTTGTTTCCGCCACTTAAGCCTCACCTCCAAACCGTACCCGGGCAATGTGCTCGAGCATGTCGGTGACCGGGTCGAGGCCCAGGTCCGTATTCATGAGCAGGTCGTAGTTGGACCACTCGCCCCACTTTCCGGAAGTGAAGAAGCGGTAGTAGTCCGCCCGCTTTTTGTCGATGGACTTGAGTTTCTGCGGAGTCAGGCTGTCATAGTCGTGGTAGAGGTCCACGATGCGGTCGATGCGCTGCTTCGGCGAGCCGTACAGGAAGACTTTCAAAAGGTTTTCCCGCTCCCGGAGGATGTAGTCGCCGCAGCTGCCGACGAGGACCAGAGAGCCCTTGTCCGCCAGTTCGTTGATGACCCGGTTCTTCGAGAGGAACACCTGCTCCTCCAGCGGGTTCATCTGGGCGGCCGTAGCCATATCATAGAGGAAGCTCGAGGTCTTGCGCTCCATGAGACCGGTGACGGTCTCGGCCGCCAGACCGGTATCCTCCGCGACGAGGTCGATGATGTTGTCTCTGTCATAGTAGGCGATGCCGAGGCGATCGGCCAGTTCCCTGCCCACGAGACGGCCGCCGCAGCCCGGCTGCCGGCCGATGGTGATGTAATATGCCATATTGGTTTCCTCCTTAGCGGTGCGCCTTGCGGTGCACATAGACAGAGCGGTATTTGGAATAAAGAATGAGCTGGCTCTTGTAGAGGCCGTAGTAGCCGGAGAGCATGTAGCTGACCGCGACCACGAGGCCGAACATCCACATGCCCTGTCCTCCGAAGAGTTCCAGGCCCATGATGAAGGAGGCGATGGGCGAGTTCGTGACGCCGCAGAAGACGGCGATCATGCCCAGCGCCGCGCCCATGGAGGGCGGGAGTCCCAGGAAGCTCGCGGCGAAGCACCCGAAGGTGGCGCCCATGAACAGGGACGGGACGATCTCGCCGCCCCGGTAACCGCCGGCCAGTGAGACCGCGGTGAAGAGGAGCTTCAAAAGGAACGCGTACCAGACGGCGTTCCCGGCCGCCGCTCTCAGGATGACGGCCGTGCCGAGACCGTTGTAGTCCTGGTTGCCCACCAGAAGGGTGAGCAGGGCCACCGTGGTACCGGCGACGAAGATCTTCACAAAGGGGTTGTCGAAGATGTGCTGCATGCCCCGCTCCGTGAGGATGAGGGTGTAGCAGATGACGATGCTGAGGACGGCACAGAGGATGCCGAGCAGCATGACCTTTCCGGCATTTAAGGGAACGAGGTCCGGGATGGCGCCCAGCTTGTAGACCGCGTACTGCACCCCGAGGAGCCGGGCCACATAGATGGCGGTCAGGGCCGAGACCACACAGGGGACCAGGGCGGCGTAATACATGACGCCGACGCTGATGACCTCCATGGAGAAGACGGCGGCGGTCAGCGGCGAGCCGAAGATGGCGGCGAAGGCCGCGCTCATGCCGGTCATGATGAGGATCTTGTGGTCGTTCTCGTTGAACTTCAGCCAGCGGGAGACCGTGGAGCCGAGGCTCGCGCCCATCTGGAGCGCGGCGCCTTCCCGGCCGACCGAAGCGCCGAACAGATGGGAGATGGCGCTGGAGACAAAGATGAGGGGCAGCATCCGAAACGGGATGTCCTCATTCGAGTTCACCGCGGCCAGGACCATGTTGGTCCCCTTGTTCTCCTCGGTCTGGGGCTTTTTGTCGAAGAAATAATAGAGGGCGGCAATGACGAGACCGGCCACCGGCAGCAGCCAGATGAGCCAGGGATAGGCTTCCCGATAGGTGCCGGCATACTGCAGCGCGTAGTAGAACCCGGCGCTGATGACGCCCAGCACCGCGCCGAGCACCAGGGCCAGCGCCAGCCATTTCAGATAGACTTTGAAGTGCCCGAAGAAGTGTTTGATGTCTTCCCAGAGCGTCAGGAAAAAGGACTTCATCGCCTTGCCTCCCCTCTTGATGGTTTTGTTCGCGCTTATTATATAAGAAGCGCCCCGTCAGTGCAACTGACAGGACGCTATTGTACGCCTTTTTAATTATAAACTCAAGAGGAAACTTG